>JBIOIZ010000019.1:0-37992 GCA_044450385.1 Candidatus Dormibacteria bacterium | reverse complement strand
TTCGCGGACGTCGTCCTTGAACCGCTTGAGCGCATCGATACGGCTCTGGGCGATCTCCTTCGAGTCCCGAAGCACGCGGCAGGTCGCGTTCCTCGTGATCCGGCCGTCAAGGACGTGGGACCCTGCGATGGCCGGCTTGCCATCGACCTGGTAGACGCGCCGAACCTCGGCCCGGCCCTGGGTGACCTCGATCATGGTCGGCTGATACAGACCCTTGACCGCCTTCTCGATGTCGTCGGTCACTTGGTACACCACGTCGTAGAAGCGGACGTCGACGCCCTGCTCCTCTGCGGCGGCTCGAGCGTGATCGTCCGGGCGGACGTTGAACCCGATGACGATGGCGTCGGTGACCGCAGCCAGATTCACGTCGGACTCGCTCACGGCACCGACACCCTCACCGACGACCTTGATCTTGACAGTCGGATCCTCGATCTTGGTCACCTGGCTCCGCAATGCCTCGAGCGAGCCATTCGCCTCAGCCTTGAGCACGAGATTGAGCGACTTCATCTCCCCGTCGGAGATGTTCTGCGCGAGATCAGCCAGGGTGATCCGGCGCACCGGCTGCGCCAGGCGTTGCTTCTCGGCGAAGCCGCGTTGCTCCGCCTTGGCGCGGGCCCCACGCTCGGTCTCGACCACCTCGAAGATCTCGCCGGCCATCAGCACCTCGGACAGACCGGTGACCACCACCGGGGTGCTCGGGCCCGCTTCCTTGATCCGCTTACCGGTGTCATCGACCAGGGCGCGGACCTTCCCGAAGGCAGATCCTGCGACCAGGTTGTCCCCGACCCGCAGCGTGCCGTTCTGCACGACCAGCGTGGCGATCGCGCCGCGGCCGCGCTCGAGGTGGGAATCGATCACGGTTCCAACGGCGCGTCCGTTGGGGTCGGCCTTGGGCTCGACGTAGACGTCGCTGACGTCGAGCACGCTCTGCAGCAGGTCGTCGATACCCTCACCCGTCTTGGCGCTGGTTCTGACCACCGGGACGTCTCCGCCGAAGGCCTCGACCACGACTTCGCGGTCAGCGAGTTGCTGCAGGACGCGGTCGGGGTTGACCCCCTCCTTATCGATCTTGTTCATGGCCACGACGATCGGCACGCCCGCCGCGCGGATGTGCTGGATCGCCTCCTCCGTCTGCGGCATGACCCCGTCGTCAGCGGCGACCACGAGGATCGCGACATCGGTGACATCCGCTCCACGGGCACGCATCGCGGTGAAGGCTTCGTGACCCGGGGTGTCGATGAACGTGATCAGGCGGCCGTTGCGCTCGACCTGGTGAGCGCGGATCACCTGGGTGATCCCACCGGCCTCCCCGGAGGCGACCTTGGTCTTGCGGATGGCATCGAGCAGCGACGTCTTGCCATGGTCGACATGGCCGAGCACCGCAACCACGGGCGGGCGCGGGACCAGCGTGTCCGGCGCCGCACCGGACAGGTCGAGCAACGGATGGCGCCGCCGTCCTGTCGCTGGTGTCCCCGACGGCGTCTCGGCGGCGGCGTCCTCGGATTCGGCTTCGAAGCCGAAGTGATCGGCGGCAAGGGCTGCGGTGTCGAAGTCCACCGTCTGGTTGAGCGAGGCCATGACGCCGTTGCTCATCAGGTACTTGATCAGCTGAGGGCCCGACACCTCGAGGCGGTCGGCGAGCTCAGCGACCGTGAGACCTGCCGGCAGGGTGACTTTCTTGACCGTGGCTATGTCGATTCCTCCATGACGAGCTCCCGCAGCGCTGCGGCGAGGGTGAGCTCGTCGATTACATCATCCCCGACCCGAAGCGAGCGCGCCAGGGATCGGTGCCGCCGTGACTGGTGCAGACAGGTGATACCCGATTCCCGGCAGACATATGCGCCCCGGCCGGGAGCGCGGCCGGACGGGTCAAGAGTAACCCGCCCTGAGGCAGCGGTGACCGCCAGGCGGACGAGCTCGCTCTTGGGGCGGACCGTTCGGCAGCCGGTGCAGGTTCGGAGGGGCACGGGATCGCTCACCCCGCGGTCAGCCGTCGCCAGGCGCATCTTCCGGCGGCTCGCCTTCCGGGTCGTTTCCCGGATCGTCTCCATGGATGTCGATTCGCCAACCCGTCAGGCGCGCCGCGAGACGCGCATTCTCGCCACCACGGCCGATCGCAAGCGAGAGCTGGTCGGGGGCCACGGAGATGTGCGCGGTTCGGGATTCGCCATCGAGCTCGACGCCGCGCGCGACCGCAGGGATCAGGGAGTTCATGACGAACGTGGACGGGTCGGCGGACCACGCCACGATCTGCACCTGTTCCTCACCGAGCTCGGAGGTGACGGCCCGCTGTCGCACCCCGTTTCTGCCGATGCAGGCTCCCTGGGCGTCCACATCCCCTTCGGGAGCGTCGACGGCGACCTTGGTTCTCCGGCCCGGATCGCGAGCGATGGCGCGGATCACGACCTGCCCGGTCTGCAGCTCGGGAACCTCCTGCTCCATGAGGCGCTGCACGAGTTGCGGATGGGATCGCGACACCACGACCAGCGCGTCCGGTCCCTTCCGGCGACCTTCGACGATGACCACCTTGATGTGATCCCTGATGGCGAGGCGTTCGCCTGGAATCTGCTCCTCGGGAGGCAGCATCCCCGGCACCCCGGCCGCATCGACGTACCAGATCGTCCCCATCCGCCGCTCCACGATCGCGTCGCGAAGCACGCCGCGCTGGCTCGAGCCCTCGCCCAGGATCCGGCGTTGCTCGACCCCGGCCAGTCGCTCGGCGACCGCCGTTCGAGCGGCGGCGGCCGCCTGCCTTGGAAAATCCGGGACATCGACGTTCAACGACTGCTCGCTGCCGTCGTCGCCGACGCGATACACCATGAACGTCCCCGATTCCAGGTTCACCCTGGCTCGGACCTGGGGGTCGTCGGCGACCAGCCGCCGGTACGCCGTTGCGACCCCCTGCTCGACCGCACTCGTGATTTCGGCTTCCGTGAGGGGCGTCGCGGCCGCGAGGTCGCGAAGTGCCGTGATGGTCACAGCGGACGCGGCCATCAGATGTCGACGACGATCCGGGCCGCGAGCACGGAGTCGAGTGAGAACTCGATCGTTCGAGTGGTGCGACGATCGCGAACCTCGATCTCGGCCACGTCTCCGGTGTTCGAGACGAGCCTGCCTTCGAGCACCAGCTCAGCCTCGCCCTCGCGGAGCCGGACGTTCACTCGCCGGCCGACCGCCGCCGTCCACTCCTCGGCTCGGCGGATCGGCCGCTCCGCGCCGGGTGAGCTCACCTCGAGCCGATACGGGTGATCGATCGGGTCACTCGCGTCGAGCACCGCAGAGGCGGTGTTCGAGGCGCGCTCGCAGTCGTCAAGCGTGACACCGCCGTCGGCGCGGTCGATGGTCAGTCGAAGCACTGCGCCCCGTCCGCGGCCCGACCACTGGACGTCGACGAGCTCGATGCCCAGATGGGCGAACGAGGGACGCAGCAGGGAGGCGATGCCGGAGACGTCGTCGCTGTTCATGTGTGATGGTGCCCTCGGGGCGCGTGCGCCTATGCCGTCCGGGGAGCGACCCGTCTCCTGCCTGCGGGTGGCGTGGCCGTCTCGGATCCGCGAGCCTTCTCCCATGCCACCAGGAGTGTGCTGGCATTGAAGATCGAGCTGTACGTTCCGGTGACAATGCCGATCAGCAGGGCGAGAACGAATCCGCGGATCGAGTCGCCGCCGAAGATCACCAGGGACAGCAGCACGAAGACCACGGTGAGCGACGTGTTGAGCGAGCGCGTCATCGTCTGCACCGTCGAGAGATTGATCACCTGGTCGAAGGTCAGCCGTGGTCCGACGCGCAGGTTCTCGCGGACGCGGTCGAAGACCACGATGGTGTCGTGGATCGAGAACGCCACCGAGGTCAGTATCGCGGTGACGAAGAGCGAATCCACCTGACCTAAGTTCGAGAAATGTCCGAGGATCGCCCAGATTCCGGCCAGTACGAACACGTCGTGGAGGAGTTTGAAGAAGGCGCAGGCGCTGAACCGCCACGGCGAGATCGCTCGTTGACGCCGGAACGCGAAGGCGAGGTAGACCGCGATCGCACCCGCCGAGACGAAGATCATGATGATCGCGCCGGTCACGAGGCTCGCAGCAATGGTGGGTCCCACTTCCTGGACGCTGATGTCCGGCTGGTTGTTGGACGCGAGGGCGATCCCGAAGTCACTGTTGAGCGTGTTCTGAATCTGCACCAGTCGCTCGCTGTCCGACGGCAGGGTCGATATGGCGAAGCGGCTCTTCTCGTTAACGGTCGGCGCCACAGCCTGCACCTGGGGGCGCAGGTCACCGAAACCCGCGCCGTCGAGCGCGTTGACAACCTGCGTCTGGGTCACGGATTTTGCGAAGCCGACGTCAATGACGTTGCCACCCTTGAAGTCGATCCCGAGATTGAATCCCCAGAAGAGGATCGCCAGGATGCCGGGGATGATGACCGCGAGCGATCCTGCGAAAAACCAGTTGCGGTTCTTGACGATGTCGAAGCGTCCCCGCGGCGGATGGTCCGCGAATTCCTCGTGGATCTCGGTGTAGAGACGAGGGTCGCGTCCGATCCTCCACGTCAGCACCCAGGCGAACAGAGACCGCGTGATCGTGATCGCGGTGAAGAACGAGACCATGACGCCGATCGCCAGTGTGATGGCGAATCCTTTGATGACGTCTGTGCCGAAGAACGCAAGGATCGCGCAGGTGATCAGGGTGGAGATGTTGCTGTCACGAATGGCAGGAAATGCGCGGCGGAAGCCCGTCTCCACGGCGAGGGGCACACTGCGTCCATGACGTAACTCGTCACGGGTGCGTTCGAATATCAGCACGTT
This sequence comes from Candidatus Dormibacteria bacterium, assembly GCA_044450385.1. Classification (GTDB taxonomy): domain Bacteria; phylum Chloroflexota; class Dormibacteria; order Aeolococcales; family Aeolococcaceae; genus Palsa-851. Next base: position 33,191 of record JBIOIZ010000019.1, on the reverse strand, counting down.
GGCGTCGACCGCCATGCCCACACTCAGCACGAAGCCCGCCAGTCCCGCGAGCGACAGGGTCACCGGGATGAGCTTGAACAGCGCCAGGACGATCGCGGCGTACACGATGAGCGCGACCGTGGCCAGCACGCCCGGGAATCGGTAGTAGCCGATCATGAAGATGACCACGATCAGCAGCCCGATCCCGCCGGCGATCAGCGACAGGGTCACCGACTGCTGGCCGAGCGACGCGCTGACGGTGGTGCTGGCCACCGTGGTGATCTCGGCAGGCAGCGCACCGGCGCTGATCAGGTTGGCGAGCGTTGTCGCCGAGTCCGATGTGAAATTGCCGGTGATCTCCGTCTGGTTGCTCTGCCCGCCGCCGGTCACCACCGGCGCGGTCAGGACGTCGCTGTCCAGGAAGATCGCGATCTGCGCCGTGGGTGGCGGATTGGTCGTGTTGCTCGAGTACGCGTTGAACGCGGCGGTTGTGATCTTCGACCACTCGCTCGCGCCGGCAGCGTTGAAGTTGATGTCGACCGCGATTGCTCCGCTGGTCGCATCGGTGCCCACAGAGGCCGTGTTGACGTCCTTGGCCTGGAGATTGTTGTCGATCTTCCAGTGGTATCCGGTCGGGTAATACAGCGTGTCGGGGAACTGACGGACGTCGTATAGGCCCTGCTGGTCTGCGATCAGCGTCGAGCTCGGAGGATTCGTCGCGGCGCCCGGCACCGCGGTGGCGAAATACAGCTTGGACGTCGTGCCGATGGTGTCGATCGCCTGCTTGAGGCTGACGCCGGGGAGCTGCACCAGGATCTGGTCGTTCCCCTGCGCCTGAACGGTCGCCTCGGAGACGCCGAGTGAGTTCACGCGCAGATCGAGGATGGGAATGGTCGCCTGCTGCGCCTGGGCGAGCGTGGCCCCCGGCGGAGGCCCGCTCCGGCAGTCGACGTTGGGGTTGTTCGGCCCGTGACAGATCTCGATTGTCAGCTCGGTGCCGCCCTGAAGATCGAGGCCCTTGTGGATATACAGCTGACGGCCCAGGAACGTCGGCGCGGAGGTCAGGGTCGTGCCGAGCGGCTGGTGAACGACCAGGTAGCGGTAGATGAGGCTGTAGCCGTCGATGAAGAAGGCACCCACCACCACGAGCAGGACGACAGCCAGGCGAAAACGCGTGATCCTGAACACCTGTGCCCCAGTCTACCGGGGCGCCGAGCGGAGCCGGCCATCTCGATCTGCCTGGAACGCTGCGAATCGTTCCTCGCGGATCGCCGTCCTGGCGCCGTCCATGAGCCTTGCAAGGTGGGTGATGTTGTGCAGGCTGACCAGGCGGTGGGCCAGGATCTCACCGGCCTGGAACAGATGGCGGAGGTAGGCGCGCGAGAAGCCTCTGCATGCGGCGCACGGGCACGCGGGATCGATGGGTCCGAATTCGTCGCGAGCAGCGGCATTGCGCAGCGACAGGCGCCCGTCCGGGGTCAGCGCACTCCCGTTGCGCGCCAACCGCGTCGGCACCACGCAGTCGAACATGTCCACCCCGAGGGCGATCGCGGCGAGGAGCTCGGCGTCGGTTCCCAGCCCCATGAAATACCGGGCGCGGCCGGTGGGAAGCTCGGCCACGCTCGCCTCGGTCATGGCGAGCATCGTCTCCACGGGCTCCCCCACCGACAGGCCCCCGATCGCGACCCCGTCGAAGTCCAGTCCGGACACAAACCGCGCCGATTCGCGCCGGGCGGCCCTGTCGAAACCTCCCTGTGCGATGCCGAAGAGCAGCTGACCACCACCCGGGTGTGCTGCCCGGCAGCGCTCCGCCCAGCGGTGGGTGCGCTCGGTGGCCTCGCGCGCGACGGCGGGATCGGTGCCGTGCGCGACGGGGTGATCGAGGCACATGAGGACGTCGGCACCGAGGCGCGCCTGGTTGCGAACCGCCTCCTCCGGGCTCACTCGCAGCCTCGACCCGTCGTAGGGCGAGACGAAGGTCGCCCCCTCGTCGTCGACCGTGGCCACCTCGGCCAGGCTCACGAGTTGGAAGCCGCCGCTGTCGGTGAGGATCGGGTGCTCCCAGCTCATGAAGGTGTGGAGGCCGCCCGCGCGCTCGATGATGTCGAGCCCCGGCCGCAACGCAAGGTGATACGCGTTGCAGAGCAGGATGTCGATACCGGCTGCGCGCACCTCCTCGGGATGCAGCGCCTTCACCGTGGCGTGCGTGCCGACGGGCATGAATGCCGGTGTGCGAACGGTGCCGTGCGCGGTGGTCAATGTGCCGGCACGCGCGTGACCGTCGACCGCCTCCGTCGCGAAGGCGGCCGTCACCCGGCTCGCCAGCAGAGCATGCAGTCACCCAACGACAGAAAGCGATATTCCGCACCAAGCGCATGCGCATACGCACTCCGCCAGCGGTCGTCGCCGATGAATGCCGCGAGCAGCACGAGGAGCGACGAACGGGGTTGATGAAAGTTCGTGAGCAGTCCGTCGACGGCGTGAAACCGATGTCCGGGATGGATGAACAGCCTGGTAGTCCCGCTCCCGGCCTGAAGCGTACCGTCCCTGGCGCACGTCTCGAGAACACGAACCACGGTGGTGCCGACAGCGACGACACGACCGCCATGACGCTGCGCGTGCCCGATGGCCTCCACCGTCGTCGCTGGGAGTGTGTAGCGCTCCTCGTGCATCGGGTGATCCTCGATTCGCTCCGTGCGAATGGGTGCGAAGGTGGCGAGACCGACGTCGAGGCGCAGAGTCGACCAGCCGATGCGCGCGTCGCGGAGTCGGTCGATCATCCGGGCGGTGAAGTGCAGCCCCGCCGTCGGTGCCGCGGCCGAGTCCGGGTCACCGGTGGCGTACGTCGTCTGGTACCGCTCGGGGTCACGGAGGTCGGTGTGGATGTACGGGGGCAGCGGTGCGGCCCCTTCGCTCTCGATGGCGGCGTCGGGGTTGTCCGCGTCAAAGATGACAGTGCGTCCGCCTCGATGCATTGCCGAAACGCCGACCACGATGGCCTGAAGATCGGCGCCGATACGGAGGACGGCGCCGGGAGTGGCCAACCGTGCAGGGCGGGCGAGGCACTGGTACCTGCCGTCCGACTCGCGTGCGATGACCAGGAGCTCGACAGCCCTGCCGGCGTCGTCGACGCCGCGCAAGCGAGCGCGCCGCACCCGCGTGTCGTTGACAACCAGCAGGTCGCCGGGATTGAGCAGCCCCGGCAGGTCGAGAAATGCCCGGTCCTCGATGGCGCCGTCAGGGGTCAGGTGCAAGAGGCGCGATGCGTCCCGCTCGGCGAGGGGCTCTTGCGCGATCCGCTCCAGGGGGAGCGGATAGTCGAAGTCGGCGGACCTCAACGCTCGAAGAGCGCGGTCTGCGCCTCTGCGGCGCCGGGTGCGCCGGCTGGTGCCGTGAGCCCGAGGTGTTCGTAGGCGGCGGCGGTGGCAAGGCGCCCGCGCAGCGTGCGCGCAAGCAATCCGCGGCGGATGAGGAACGGTTCGACGACGTCCTCGATAGTGTCCGGGTCCTCCTGGACGCTGACAGCGATCGTCTGGACCCCGACGGCGTGGCCGCCCAGGGTGCCGCAGAGCACGTTGAGCACCCGCCGGTCAAGCTCGTCGAGACCGATCGAGTCGATGCCGAGCACGTCGAGCGCGGCAGCCGCCACGTCGACGTCGATGCGGCCCTGTGCACGCACCTGGGCATAGTCGCGGGCGCGCCGGAGGAGCCGGTTGACAATCCGCGGAGTGCCACGGGATCGTCGCGCGATCATTGCTGCTCCCTCCGGTTCGAGCTCGATGCCAAGCAGACGAGCAGACCGGTTGGCGATGGCCACAAGGTCGTCGGTGTCGTAGAAGTCGAGCCGGAAGGTGACCCCGAACCGATCCCGGAGCGGCGCACCGAGGGCTCCTGCCCTGGTCGTGGCGCCTATCACCGTGAAGCGGTTGAGCGTGAGACGGAGCGTCTGCGCGCCGGCTCCCTTGCCGGCGACGAAGTCGAAGGCGAGGTCCTCCATCGCGGGATACAGCGCCTCTTCGACTGCGCGGTTGAGGCGGTGCACCTCGTCGATGAAGAAGACGTCGCGCTCCTCCAAGCTCGTCAGGATCGACGCAAGCATCCCCTGGTGCTCGAGCGCAGGGCCGCTGGTCAATCGAACGTTGACCCCCATCTCGGCGGCGATGATCTGCGCCAGCGTCGTCTTGCCGAGCCCAGGCGGGCCGTAGAGCAGCACGTGGTCGAGTGCGTCGCCACGCTGGCGGGCAGCCTCGACCAGGATGCGCACCTGGTTCTTGATGGCGGCCTGACCCACGAAGTCGTCGAGCGTGCGTGGTCGCAGCGCGGTGTCGGCGACCCGCTCGGCATCGAGCTCGTCCGGGCTGACCATGCGCTCGTCGCTCACCGCGAGGCGCCCGCGGTGTCGAGCCGGCGCAGGGCCGCACCGACAAGGTCGGCGACGTCATGCCCATCGCCGTCGCCGGCGACGGCCGAAACGGCGCTGCGTGCTTCGGACTCGCGGAACCCGAGGCCGACGAGGCCGGCGATGGCAGCCGCGACGGCTTCGTTCTCGCCGGTGGCTGCTGGATGCTGGGTGCCCGGCGGCTCGAGAGCACCGACCTTGTCGCGCAACTCGAGAATCACCCGCTCGGCGGTCTTGCGCCCGATGCCCGGCACTGTGGCGACCAGCGCGATGTCGCCCTCCGCGATGGCGCGCACCAGGGTGGGGAGCTCGGCTCGGCCGAGGATGCCGAGCGCCGCCTTTGGCCCGATGCGCTCGACACCGATGAGCAGGCGGAAGAGTCGCAGCTCGTCATCGGTGACGAAGCCGTAGAGGCGGATGGCGTCTGCGCTGACGCTCGTGTGCACGTGGAGGGTCACCTCGGTGTCGCGCGACGTGTGCAGCGTGGCAATGGTGCGCAGATGGCAGAACACCTCGTACCCGACACCACCGGTATCGACGACAACGTGGTCGTCGCCGACCTGGACAAGAGCTCCACGGATCAGCGCGATCATGGAACGCTGCGCACGAGTGACGCACGCGCGCGGCTGACCGCGACGTCGAGTGCACTCTCGCGACGCTCTCGCGTTCGCGACGTGAGTGCGCCCAGGCGCGCACGATGGTGATGGCACACGGCGACGGCGCACGCGTCGGCGACATCATCGTGTCCCGGGATGTCCGGCACGCCGAGCAGGTTGGCGACCATGCGCGCGACCTGCGATTTGCGAGCAGCGCCGTAGCCGCACACCGCCTCTTTCACCTGAGTGGGTGTGTACTCTGCAACCGCGACACCCTCGCGGGCGAGCGCGCAGAGCACCACCCCTCGTGCTTCACTGACGCGCATCGCAGTGCGCCGGTTGGTCGAGAAGAACAGCTGCTCAACAGCGGCGACCTCGGGTCGCAGTGACGTGCACGCATCGACCACGAGGTCGAACAGGATTGCCAGTCGCGCAGCTTCACTGGTCTGCGGCAGCGTCTCGATGCATGCCGCGTGCAGCAGCACAAGGTTTCCCGGTGTCCCGTCGACGATGGCCACGCCGGTGCGCGCGAGCCCCGGGTCGATCCCGAGGACTCTCATCCGGCTCGGAGCGCGGCGCAGCGCTCAGCTGACAGCGTCAAGGACGTCGTCCGGTATCTCGGCATTGGCGTAGACCTGCTGGACGTCGTCGTGCTCCTCGAGACCCTCGAGGAGACGGAGGACCTGACGAGCCTGGGATGCGTCAAGTGGCACCGAGGTCGTCGGGTTCATGGTCACCTCCGCGGAGTCGATGGAGTAGTTGCGTTCCTCGAGAGTGCGCCGGACCTCTTCGAAACGTGATGGAGCCACGGTCACGACCACCTCGTCGCCATCCACGCCCACGTCACCGTCGTCACCAACGTCGACGGCGTCCAGCAGCTCGAGGGCTAGTTCCTCCGGGTCACGCTTGCCGGCTTCGATGGTGATGACGCCCTGTTGATTGAACATCCAGGCGACGCTGTTCGCCTCGCCGAGCGCGCCTCCAGAGCGCGTGAACGCGTTGCGGATTCCCGCGACCGTGCGGTTGCGGTTATCGGTCAGCGTGTCGACCATGACCGCGACGCCGTGCGGCCCGTAGCCCTCGTAACGCACCTCTTCGAGCTGCACGCCATCCTTGCCGCCGGCACCGCGCTGGACGGCCCGGTCGATGTTGTCCGCGGGCATGTTCACCTCGCGGGCCTTCTGGATGGCAAGACGCAGCCGGAAGTTGCCCTCGACATCAGGGCCGCCCTCGCGGGCGGCGACCGTCAGCTCGCGTGTGACCTTGGTGAACACCTGGCCGCGACGAGCGTCGACGATCGCTTTCTTGTGCTTGATTCCAGCCCACTTGCTGTGACCGGACATGGATCCTCCGAGACGAACAGGCGTTCCGATTCTAGCGCAGCCCGGAACCCAGTCTAGGACTCCGGGTCCTTGTGGTAAGGGACGGACAGGTCTATGGTTAGAGGAAGCATCGGCAATCAGACGGAGGTAGGAATACCAATGTTGCAAGCCGTCTGGCACCGTTTTCGGCACGGTCGAGCGGAGGGTTGAGGCCCGGCTGACGGGCCCCTGACCGCACGACCATGGCGCCCCCGTCGAGGTCGCTGGGCAATCGGCGTCCCCCGGGCTGGCCCGGACATGGGCGAGTGCGCGTTGTGTGAGTTTGGGAGCCTCGTACCGGGCGTTGCTCCGAACCGGGCACCGGTTTCGGTGCCACAGTGAGCCCGGGAATTTCTACCGGGCTGCCGTATCAAACGGTGCATAAACCAAGGGGCCGGCTAGTCCGGCCCCTTTCATTTGTGGCCCGGCGGTGTGTCGCCCTCGCGCAGCACGGGTCTCGAGACCGCGGGATCACCGCGCCAGCTGAACCGCAACAACCGATCGGCGGCATTTCGCAGCCCGACACGGGTTCCGACGACGATGGGAGGCGTTGAGGTCCGTGGACGGATGTGCACTCGTGAAGCAGGATCGATCAGATCGATACCGTCGTCGGCGTGGGTGATCCCAAGTCCACGGCACAGGTTGCCCGGTCCGCGAAGCAGCCTGGCGTCTTCGGTGCCGCGACGCCGTGCCGCCACCACGGGCCCACCCTCCTCCAACGCGGCCGCACGCAGCAGCACCGCACCCGCGGTGCCCTCCACCTCGGTGACCACGTTGGCGCAATGATGCATGCCATAGGTGAAGTACACGTAGAGGTGTGCAGCCGGGCCGAACATCACCCGCGATCGCGGGGTCGGACCGCGGAATGCGTGTGAGGCGGGATCGCTGGTGCCGAGGTATGCCTCGGTCTCAACAATGCGGGCAACGGCGGCGTTCGACGTTTCCTCATCGACGACGATCAGGCAGCCCACCATGTCGCGGGCGACCTCTTCGGTCGGCCGCGCGAACCACTCGCGGGGCAACTCGGTTACCGGCGGATCTCCGCGTCGCATCGCTGGGCCAGCGCTCTGGCGATCACATCCTGGGCGCGTTGGGCCTCCTCGCCCGTCAGGGTTCGGTCAGGCGCCCGGAAGGTGAGTCGGAACGTCCAACCCTTCCTCCCCGCCTCGAGTCGGCCGCCCCGATACTCGTCGTACAGCTCGGCGCTTTCGAGCAGAGGTTCGTGGGCATCATGGATCGCTTCGATGGCGTCGCCGGCGCGACGGTCGGAGGCAACAGTCACGGCCAGGTCCTGGACGATCGCGGGAAAACGAGGGGGTTGCGCGTAGCGGATCGGTCGGAGTGGCGCTGGAGCGATCGCATCGATGCGCAGCTCACCGACCGCTGCGCGTCCCCGAATGTCGAATGCGGCGGCGGTTTCGAACGACAGCTCTCCGAGAACGCCGACGCTGTCGTCGCCGAGCCGGAGGATCGCGCTTCGTCCCGGATGCAGCCCTGATTCCTCCGACGGCCCCGAGCGAAGCGGGGCGCTCGCCAGGTCCCTTGTGACGCGCTCGAACACCGACTGCACGTGTCGAATCGCGCGGGCGGCGTCCTCAGCCGAACCGCTCGACACGTGCACGGCGAGGCTGAGCAGGAGGGGCTCGAGGGGCAGCGGGGGGAGCTCGCGGTCGGCACCGTCGGCCGTCGAGCCCGGCGGCAGACCGACTCGTTCGCCCTCCCAGAACACCCGGCCGAGTTCGAAGAGCATCACGTCGTCGGTGCCGCGGTTCAGGTTGGCCGAGAGCGCCGCACAGAGCCGGGGGAGCTGGGATGTGCGCAGCACGCTCCACTCATCGCTCAGCGGATTGCGCAGCGGGATGGGCGTGCGGTTGCGCCCCAGCCCAGGCAGGAGCTTCGCATCGAGCGGACCGACAAACGAGAACGTGATTGCCTCGTCGAAGCCGGCTCCGACGCAGACATCGCGGATTTCGTCGTCGACCGGAGGCGGCGATGCCGTCCGGGTCACCTCGACGCGCCGTCCCGGGAGCGTGCTCGGCACTCGCGAATACCCGATCATCCGTCCGACCTCCTCAACGAGGTCCTCCGCGATCGACACGTCGCGCCGGAAATACGGCGGCATGACGGTCAGGGTCGCGCCGTCCTGTTCCACCGCAAAACCGAGGCGCGCGAGGGTCGTGGCGATCTCGGTCGCGTCGATCGGGATCCCCAGCAGGTCGCCGGTGAATCGTGCGGTGAGTGAGATCGGACCGAGCTCCGGCAGTGGCCGCGGCCATTCGTCGATCGTGCCGCTCAGCACGTGGCCGCCGGACAGCTCGGCGATCAGTGCCGCCGCACGATCCAGGGCGATCGGCGGCAGGCGGTCGCTCAATCCCTTCTCGAAGACGGTCGAGGCATCGGTGCGCAGCCCGAGCCGCTTGGAAGTCGCGCGGATGGTCGGCCCATCCCAATTCGCCGCCTCGAGGAGCACGGTCCTGGTTGTGTCGGTGACCGCCGTTGAATTGCCTCCGATGATCCCGGCGATGCTGGCGGCAGTCGCGCCGGCGCACACCACCAGGTCCTCAGCACAGAGCTCGCGGTCGATGCCGAGCAGATCGATGATGTGTTCACCGGCTGCAGCGCGGCGAACGACCACGTCGGCCGGCTTCGTACCCCCGGCCTCAGCGAATCGATCGAGATCGAATGCGTGCAGGGGTTGACCAAGCTCGTGGAGAACGAAATTGGTGATGTCGACCACGTTGTTGATGGGCCGAAGCCCGACGGCACGCAGTCGCCGGCGCAGCCAGGCGGGCGACGGGCCGACGGCGATGCCCTCGATCACCCGAGCCGCGAAGCGCGGGCAGCCCTCTGGATCCTCGATCCGGACCTGGGCGCGCAGCTCGGCGGATGTTGCCGAAAGAAACTCCTCCGGCACCGCGGAGGGCGGTTCGTTCAGCCCCTCGCCGAATGCCGCCGAGAGCTCGCGCGCGATGCCGACATGGCACAGGCAATCGGGCCGGTTGGTGGTGACGTCGAGGTCAAGGATCGTATCGAGGGTGAGCACCTCGCCCAGCCCCTGTCCCGGGATTCCCTCATCGAGGATGAGGATGCCGTCGGCGTCCTCCCCCACCCCGAGCTCGATCGCCGAGCAGAGCATCCCAGGTGACCTGTGGCCGCGGATCGTCTTGACCCCCAGGCGTTCGTCGATCGCGGGAGGACGCGATCCCGGCGGTGCGTATGGGACCAGGTCGCCCGCCTTGACATTCGGGGCGCCGGTCAGCACTCTCACCGTCCCCGGCACGACGCTGAAGGTCTCCAGTGACGCCGGAACATTCCCACCGAGATCGAGATCGGCAAATTGCAGGTGGGACGAACCCGGAACGGGCCCGATTGAGGTGATCCGCGCGACGACGAGTCCCTCGCCCCCCAGTTCCACGGCCCCGACCTCGGTGCCGGTGTCGACAAGCGTCTTCACGATCGTCGCCACGGGTGCGTCAAGGGTTGCGTAGTCGCGAAGCCAGCGAAGCGAGAACTTCACAGTGGGTGGCGCTCCGGCGGCCTGTCGATCACCACCTCGGGAACCAGGAAGCGGACGTCGTTGTCATAGATCAGGCGGAGGTCGGGGATGCCCCATGCCAGCATCGCTGCGCGCTCGATGCCCATGCCGAAGGCAAAGCCGGAATAACGCTCCGGGTCGACCCCGCCGTTGCGCAGTACCTGGGGGTGCACCATCCCGCTGCCCAGGAGTTCGAGCCACCCGCTGTATTTGCAGACGCTGCATCCCGAGCCGCCACAGACGACGCACGCGAGCTCCAACTCCAGCGAGGGCTCGGTGAACGGAAAATGGTGCGGCCGCCATTGCAGCTTCGAGCCCGCCCCGAAGAACGATCGGGCGAAGTACTCGAGCGTTCCCTTGAGGTCACTCACCGCGATCCCCTCGTCGACGCAGAGCCCCTCGACCTGGTGAAACATCGGGCTGTGGGTGGCGTCGTGGTCGCGGCGAAATGTCTTGCCGGGCACGATCACGCGCTGCGGCGCGCCACGGATGAGCATGCTGCGGATCTGTACCGGCGAGGTGTGTGTCCTCAGCAGCCGTGAATCGTCGATGTAAAACGTGTCCTGCGAATCGCGCGCAGGATGACCCGGCGGTTGGTTGACGAGCGTGAAGTTGTAGCGGTCGTACTCAACTTCAGGGCCCTCGACACTCTCGAAGCCGACCAGTCCGAAGATCCGCCGCATCTCGCGAGCGGCGAGCGTCACCGGGCTGAGTCGGCCGCGGCGCAGCGGGGGTGCGGGCCGGGTGAGATCGAGCGCCTCGGCCTCCATGCTCCGCGTCCGGGCTGCGTGCTCGATGGCGCGCTGGCGCTCGCCGAGGGCGTCGGTGACCCGCTCGACGAGCTCGTTGACCATCTGGCCCATCTGCCTGCGGGCTTCAGGGTCGGCGATCTTGCCGAGGCCCCTCCGGTACCCGGTCAGCTCTCCGTCGTTCCGACCGAGGTACCTGGTCCGCACGGCGTCGAGAGTGGCCAGATCCCGCGCAGCGGCGATTGCCTCAAGAGCCTCAGCCGCGACGCGATGAACGTCGGCGGTCACGCCTTGGTGAGAGCGCCCCGCGCGACTTCGACGAGCTGTTGAAACGAGCCCGAATCCTTGACCGCGATGTCGGCGAGCATCTTGCGGTTCACCTCGACGCCGGCCTCCTTGAGGCCGTGCATGAACTGGTTGTACGCGAGGCCGTTCTGCCGTGCCGCGGCGTTGATTCTCGCGATCCACAGACCGCGCATATCGCCTTTCCGCTGCTTGCGGTCGCGGTACGCATAGGCGAGCGAATGCATGACAGCCTCGTTGGCGTTCTTGTAGAGCCGGTGGCGAGCTCCCTGCATCCCCTCGGCCATCTCGAGGATCTTCCGGTGCCGAGCCTTGGCCGTCACCCCACGCTTCACTCTGGCCATGTCGCTCTCCTAAAGGTAGGGTGCAAGCCGGATCACCTTGCGGCGGTCCGACGAGGACACCTCGTGTTGCATCCGGTATTGGCGCTTGCGCTTGGCGCTCTTGTGCTCGAGCAGGTGCGAGCGAAACGCCTTGCGCCGCATCACCTTTCCCGTCGAGGTGACGCGGAGCCGCTTGGCGGTTCCCTTATGGGTTCGTATCTTCGGCATGGTCGCTGTTGCTCCCTGATTCGGCGCCGGCGTCTTCCACTGCAGTGACGGTCATCTCCACCTCCCGCGGCGGACGCCGGTCATTGGTGTGCTGGTCGCCTTTTGCGTGCTTCTTGTTGAGTGGGCTCATGATCATGATCATGTTGCGGCCCTCGACGAGTGGAGTCCGCTCGATGATCGCCACCTCTTTCAGTTCCTCGGCCATTCGATCGAGCAGCTTGCGCCCGTACTCCTGGTGCACCATCTCGCGTCCGCGAAACATGATGGTGAGCTTCACCTTGTCGCCGTCATGGAGGAAGTGACGAACCGACCCGAACTTGGTCTGGAAGTCATGCTCCGAGATCTTCGGGCGCAGCTTCATCTCCTTGACGTTGATGGTGTTGTGTTCTTTGCGGCTTTCCTTCTCCTTCTTCAGGGCTTCGAACTTGAAGCGCCCGTAGTCCATGAGACGGCACACAGGGGGTTGGGCCTGGGGAGCCACCTCGACCAGGTCCAGCTCGCGTTGGGCGGCGAGCTCTCGCGCTCGCTCGATGGTGACGATTCCCAACTGCTCGCCGGTGGTGTCGTCAAACAGACGGACGGTTGGGATGCGGATCTGGTCGTTGACCCTGAGCTCTCGGAATGCGATCGGCGCGGCCTCCTTGTGGATATAAAAAACTGGACAGCGGTTCCGCTATCCAGGGTTCGGGTGCTGGACCTTCAAGGCAAGCCCGGAAGGTGAGGGCCGTACCTGGCGGTCCTGCTTTGCGGCGCCCACGATGAGCGTCGGCCGATCAATATAGCACGCGCGCGGGAGGGCCAAACTTGCGTGATCTTAAGGAGATCGCCGGGCGTGGACGAGCGCCTCGACGGCCCCTCGCCCACCGAGCACGGGCGATGGCATGGAGCCCACGACGTGCCAGCCGGCCGCGACGATGCCCGCCGAGGCGCGCTCGGTGGCAGCCTCGACGATACCGGGGTCTGAAGGCGCTGTGGCGAGCCGCAACTCGAACATGGGCTTGACCAGGCCGATCAGGTCCGCGTCCGGGGCGATGGTGATGCGGTCCAGCTGTGCGACGGCCGCGGCCAGCGCGAGGTATGAGACGTCAACGGTCACGACCTCGATGACTTCGGGTATGAGGTGGGCGTCGAGCGCGGCGACATTGGTGGCTTCGAGGTTGACCACGCGCGGATCCTGGCGGAGCGAGCCGAGGAGCTGCCCGAACCCGGCGTCAACCGCATACACGCGCGAGGCGCCCGACTCGAGGAGGACTCGGGTGAAGCCACCGGCTGCCGCACCGAGGTCGAGGCAGACTCGGCTCGTGATCAGTACGTCGAAACCCGCGAGCGCCGCGCGCAACTTCGCCTCGCCGCGCAGCGGTGCATGGGTTGCCAGCGGTCCGGGCGCGGGTCGCGGTCGGGCGCGCTTTACTCGGGACGCCGCTCGGTCACCTCGGCGACGAGACGATGGATGAGCTCCCCTGTCGCGATGTCCTCCTGCACGTTGCGTCGGACATCGCGAACGCGCACCACGCCATCGCCGCGTTCGACATCTCGTTTGCCGATGACCACGACGTACGGAATGCGTTTGAGCTCCGCGTCGCGGACGCGCGCCTGCATGCGCTCGCCGTGGCGCTCGTCAACGGAAACCCGGAGACCGCGCTCGCGCATGCCCGCCGCGAGACTCCGGATGGACGCCATCACCTCCGCGCTGTCGTCCTGGACCGGGATGATCGCGCACTGCACCGGCGCAAGCCAGAGAGGGAAGTGCCCGGCGTAGTGCTCGAGGAGGATGCCGAAGAACCGCTCGATGGATCCGAAGAGCGCCCGGTGGATCATGATCGGCTGCTGCTCGGTACCGGTGTCGTCGATGAAGTGCAGGTCGAAGCGCTGCGGAAACTGAAAGTCGACCTGAATCGTCGACATCTGCCACGTTCGTCCGATCGCGTCCCGCGCCTGCACCGAGATCTTCGGCCCGTAGAACGCGCCTCCGCCCTCGTCGAGGACCAGCTCGAGATTTCGACCTTCGGCGGCGAGACGCAGCGCGTTGGTCGCGATCTCCCACTCCTCCAACGTGCCGACAGCCTTGTGCTCGGGCCGCGTCGAGAGCTCCAGGTAAAAGTCGGTGAGCCCGAAATCACGAAGCAGGCCAAGGGTGAAATCGAGCAGCGATATGAGCTCGTCCATCAATTGCTCGCGAGCGCAGAAGATATGCGCATCATCCATCGTCAGGCCGCGCACCCTGGTGAGCCCGTGGATCACCCCGGACTTCTCGTAGCGGTAGACGCTCCCGAATTCGAAGAGGCGTAAGGGCAACTCGCGGTACGAGCGCATCCTGCTGCGATAGATGAGGATGTGCATCGGACAGTTCATGGGCTTCAGGTAGTAGTTCGTGCCCTCGTCGAGCTCCATGGGGGGGAACATGCCGTCGGCAAACCACTCGAGGTGTCCGGAGACTCTGAACAGGTCCTCCTTGGTGATGTGCGGGGTGTTCACGAACGAGTAGCCGCCCTCCTCGTGCCGCTGGCGCGAGTAGTCCTCCATGAGCTTGCGAACCAGGCCGCCGTTGGGGTGGAAGACGGGAAGCCCTGAGCCGATCTCATCCGGGAATGAGAACAGGTCGAGTTCGGCGCCCAGCCGGCGGTGGTCGCGTTTGCGTGCCTCCTCGAGGCGGTGAAGGTACGCGTTGAGCTCATCGTCGGTGAACCAGGCCGTGCCGTAGACGCGCTGCAGCTGCTCGTTGCGTGCGTCGCCGCGCCAATACACGCCCGCGATGCGAAGCACACGCACCGCCTGCAGCCAGCCGGTATCGGGCACGTGCGGTCCGCGGCACAGGTCGACGAAGTCGCCGGTGCGGTAGATGCTGACGGTGGTGGTGTCCTCGGGCAACCGGTTGATGATGTCCACCTTGAAGTCCTGATGCAGGGTGTTGAACATCTCGATTGCCTGCGCGCGCGACACCACTTCCTGTACGAACGGGATCTTCTTGGCGGCAAGCTCACGCATTCGTGACTCGATCCGTGGCAGATCGTCGTCCACGAAGTGCTTCCCATCAGCCAGCCGGAAGTTGTAGAAGAAGCCGTCTTCGATCGAAGGACCCACGTCGTACTGGGCGCCGGGAAAGAGCTCGACGACTGCGGCGGCCATGAGATGGGCGGCGCTGTGGCGCAGTATGTCGAGAGTCGGCTCGGCCGGTGCTGGGAGTGGGGCGCCCGCCTCAGCGGCGTCGTCGACGATCTCGTCTGGCATGGACGCCGATTCTACGCAGTCCGCACTGCCGCGCCCTCTGAACTTCGAGTGCGGGTCAGCCGGTGAGACGGGACATGCCTGCCGGGACGTCCTCGCGTGCCTGACACAGCTCATTCAACTGTGCCTCGGGATCGAACCCCAGGGGCTGGAACTCGAACCGCAGTTGACGCAGCATTGGGATTGGGCGTGACGACGCGCGGCGCGCCTGACTGCGCAGACGTTCATGTCGCGCAGGATCTATCGAGCAACACTTGATGCTGCAGTACTTCGCTGTGGGCTTATGCACGGGCTCGCCACATCCCACCCGTGCGCAGATTCGGCGCGGCATGGGGGCTCGCTCTGAATGCCTCGACACGCCCGCCTCCGATGTCACCGATGGAGTGTACGCCGCGACCATGACCCCCTGTCAACCATCATGTCGCGAACGGATTTGCGCGCTCTGCGCGACGCGTTTGATACGCGCTGGGCTGTGCACAATGTGGACAACTGCGCACGTTGTTTGTGCAGTAAGGCACATGCCTGTGCGCAACTTCGCTGGTCGCAAGTTTGTTCGCGTGGCACGCCCGTGGCCGCTGAGATTGAGAGTCGAGTCACCCAGATCAGGCGTCGAGCTCGTGTAACAGTCGTGTCACTCCCTTGCTGCACGACGTGCAACTCGACTCTGGCTTCGCACGGGTGGCTCGGCCAGGTGCAGTCCATGCCGCACATGGGTGCGGCAGGGACTGCCGAAGAGCGAGGTGAACCGCTCTAGCGAGCCGCGTCGTCGGCCACGGCGGACGACGCGCCGGTCAGTTCCCGATCGGGCTGGATCTCACGCAGCCTGCCGCTGGTGACGTCGTACACGAAGCCGCGAACGCTGTCACGGTGCGGGATGAACGGGCTCGCCTTGATGCGGGCGATGGACTGGCGCACGTCATCGTCGGCGTCTAGAAACGCTTCGAGCGCGAAGTGCGGACGGATTCCCGTGTCCTCCTTGATCTGCGCTTTGACCGCGTCGTCCGAGAAGGTCACCATGCCGCAGTCGCTGTGGTGGATGAGGATGACCTCCGTGGTACCGAGCAGTCGCTGCGAGATCACCAGGGAGCGAATGGCGTCATCGGTCACCACACCACCCGCGTTACGGATGATGTGTGCATCGCCGACCTCCAGGCCGAGGATCGCGCTGACGTGCAGGCGCGCATCCATGCATGCGACCACGGCGACGCCACGCGCGGGGGGCATCGGTGCAGCGCTCTTGATGAAACCTGCTGCGTAGCGCTCGTTGTTCTTGACCAGCTCGTCGGTGACAGACATGACAGACCTCACAAAGAAAGTGAACGATGGGTGTATGCGTCGCGCGTTTCCCGCTCGCATACGCGAGCGTGGCGTGTGGAGTTCGTATGCTCAGCGACTACAGATGGCGGAACCGCAGCAGCCATGGTCGAGCCACAGGCAACGCGTCAAAGGCAGGGTTCCGGCGCCCATCGCGGCCGACGGTACCAAATCCTGACTGGAACGGTCAAGTTTATGCCCGCTCCCGCTTCGGAGGCCTGCGCTCATCCGAGTCCGTGAGCTGGTCGCGCGACTCGACGGAGAACGGCGACAAGCCCCAGAGTCGCACGGTGTCCGAGGAGATCCCTCCGCATACTCGCGCCACGCCGGATCCGCAAATGGAATCGGTCCCACAAGGGTCAGCCGTACGGCGCCGGCTGACATCGCTGGCGGTCGATGTCACGCCGCTCCGCGAGTCGAGAGAATTCCGTCTGCTCTTCATCGGCCAGGGCGTTTCGTTCGCCGGGAGCATGATCACGTACGTCGCGATCCCGTTCCAGACATATGAGCTAACGCGGTCGTCACTGGTGGTGGGCATGGTCAGCCTCGCCGAGTTGGTGCCGATTCTCGTCATGTCGTTCATCGGCGGTGCCCTCGCCGACGCGGTCGATCGGCGGCGCATGGTGCGCATCACGCAGATCAGCGCGTGCGCGGTGGTTGGCGTGCTTGTTGTCAACGCTGCGCTGCCCCACCCACAGCTCTGGGTCCTGTTCTTCGCCGTCGTCGCCGCCGCAGGCGTTGACGCCCTCGAGCGACCCTCGTTGGACGCTCTCGTCCCCCGCATCATCCACCGTGAAAAGCTGAGCGCTGCCGCTGCGCTCGAATCGCTTCGCGGCAATCTCGGACAGGTGCTCGGGCCGCCGCTGGCGGGCATCCTCATCGCGACGGTCGGCCTGCCCGCAACGTACGGCGTCGACGTTGCCACGTTTCTCGTTGCCACAGTTGCGCTGACGCTCATGCGGGCGGTGCCACCCGCGCCTGATGCCGAGGGAGTGAGCATTCGAGCAGCCCTCGCGGGTCTGCGCTACGCGGCAAGCCGCCAGGATCTCCTCGGCTCGTATCTGGTCGACATCAACGCGATGTTCTTCGGCATGCCCATGGCACTGTTCCCGCAGATCGCGACGGGATTCGGCGGGCCCGTGGTCCTCGGCCTCTTGTACACGGCTCCGTCAGTGGGTTCGCTGCTCGCGACGCTCACCAGTGGCTGGACGCGTTCCGTCCGTCACCACGGACGCGCGATTGCATTCGCCGCAGCGAGTTGGGGAGCCGCGATCGTCGTCTTCGGGCTCGCCCCGGCGCTCTGGGTGGCGTTGCTTGCGCTGGCTGCCGCGGGAGCGGCTGACATGATCAGCGGACTGTTTCGCAGCACGCTCTGGAACCAGACGATTCCTGACTCGATGCGCGGCCGTCTCGCGGGCATCGAGATGATCAGTTACACATCGGGGCCGGCGTTGGGCAACCTCGAGGCCGGCGTGGTGGGATCGCTTGCCGGGGTGCGCGCATCAGTGGTGAGTGGCGGCGTTCTGTGCGTGGTCGGCACGGCGGTGCTGAGCGCGGTGCTTCCGCAATTCTGGAAATATCGCGCTAGCGTGTGAGCACCGCATCGCCAACAAATCCGGCGTACGCGACGAGGAGCAGCACCGCCGCGCGCCGGTTGAGGCGGACGCCGAGCAGGATGAGCGCGAGCCCGCTCATGCCAATGAGCCACAGGACGTAGCGTGGTGGGACCGACCCGCGCAGGGCCGGGAAGAACAAGACGGGGACGGCGATGCCGGCGATCAGATTCAGCGTGTTGCTGTTGAACGTCGCGCTCACCACTGCGGCTCCGTGGCCGTCGAGCGCAAGGCGAATGGCGGCATAGGCATTCGGCAGACTTGTCGCAGCGGCCAGCGCCACCACACCGACGAGCACACTGGGCACACCCCAGCGCGTTCCCAGGGTCAGTGCGCCCTGCACCATCAGATTGGAGCCGAACACGATCACCACCAACGCAGGGAGCATCAGCAACACGGGCCACCAGTTGGTCGACCGCATGACCGGGCCGAGGTCCTCGAGTTCAGCCTTGAGTTCCATGCCCTCGATGCCCGCCTCACGGGACGCATTCACGAGCAGCGCGCTCAGACGCTCCGGCAGCGCAAGGCGGGCGATCGTCGCGGTGCGCAGGATCAAAAAGCCCACATAGGGAACGAAGGCCGCAACGGTCAGGACAAGGCCGACGGGCACGGGGAGGACGCCGAGTACCACCAAGGCGATCGACAGGGTCACGAGGATCGCGACGCCGCCGTCGACCACGAGCGCCGGGCGTGGGATCCGTACCTCGCCCGCTGCGAGCGCTGCGCCGCCGAGCAGCACGGCGATGTTGAAGACGTTGGAGCCGAACACAATGCCCGCTGCAGTGGCGGCGGAGCCACCGGCCACCGCTGAGATGGATGAAGAGATCTCGGGCGAGTCGGCGCAGAGCGCCACGATCAGGCCGACGATGCCGCCGAGCAGCCCGAGGTTCCCGGCCAGACGCCCGACTCCTCGCACAAGGACTTCACTCGCCGCTAACGTGACCATCAGCGCGATGAGCGAAATCCCGATGACCGCACCCGTCTGCAAACCCTGCACCGCGCACAGTGGACCATGGTGGCGGCGTCTCATGGAGCCCGTGGAGTGACGAGTGTCGTCTTCCGGCATGCGCGGCTTGCTTGCGACGGGCCTGCGCAGGATGTTCTCGTCGCCGCGGATCGGGTCAGCGCCGTGGGCGACGTCGGAGACCGGCGTGGGGCTGATGACGTCGTGGACCTCGATGGCCGGTTTCTCCTGCCCGGTTTATGGGATCACCACGTGCACTTCGAGCAGTGGGCGCAGGTCCGCGCGCGTCTCGATCTCTCGGGTGCGGATTCGGCACGAGGTGCTGCGCATCTGGTCGCGGACCATATCGCCCGTCACGAAGCGCGAGGCGACCAGCCCGTTGTCGGATATGGGTTTCGCGGTGCGCTCTGGGCGGACGCGCCCCAGCGCGAGCTCCTGGATGCCGTGTGTTCTGACGTCCCCGTGGCGCTGATCAGCGCCGACCTGCACAGCGTCTGGTGCAACACCGTCGCGCTCGGTCGCTTCGGCCATGCCGGCCACGCAACGGGACTGTTGCGCGAGGAGGTGGCGATGCGAGTCATCGAGGAGCTCGGACGCGTCCCCGATGACGTCGCCGACGCGTCGTGCCTCGTGGCGGCTCGAGCCGCGGCTGCGCGCGGCGTCGTCGGCATCGTTGACATGGAGAAGCCGTGGTCGCTCGCAGCGTGGCGGCGGCGGATCGGCGCCGGCAATGGATCCCTCCGCGTCGTCAGCTCAGTGTGGCCGGAGCGGTTTGACGAGGCCGTTGCGCAGAAACTCCACACAGGGGAGATCATCGACGGAACGGGCGGACTGCTCATCGTCGGACCCTTGAAAGTCATCACCGATGGTTCCCTGAATACGCGGACCGCCTACTGCAACGACGCCTACGCGGGGGATGATGTCGACGCCCACGGCGTCCTGCTCGTCGCTGTCGATGAACTCTCGCGACTCATGCAGCGCGCGAAGGACGCCGGCTTCGCGTGCGCGGTGCACGCGATCGGTGATCGGGCGAACGCGCTGGCATTACAGGCGTTTGCCGTGACCGAAGCTCACGGGAGCATTGAGCATGCTCAACTGCTTGGCGATGCTGATGTTGTCCGCTTTGCGCAGTTGGCTGTGATCGCAAGCGTTCAGCCTGAGCATGCCCTCGATGACCGGGACGTCGCCGACCGCTACTGGTCCGGCCGTACGCGCCGCGCCTTCCCGCTGCGCTCGCTTCTCGACGCAGGAGCGGTGCTCACCTTCGGCTCAGACGCGCCGGTGGCGCCGCTCGATCCCTGGCTGGCCATTGGCGCCGCTGTGCACCGCACTCGCGACGATCGCCCTCCGTGGCATCCCGAACAGGAGATCACGGTCGGCGAAGCCCTGGCCGCTTCGATGCCCCCAGGGCGGCGTGGTGTGAGCATCAGCGTGGGCGACGTCGCGGACCTCGTCGTCGTCGACCGCGATCCGTTCACCGCCGAGCCGGGGTTGCTGCGAACCATGCCGGTCGCTGCGACGATGCTCGCAGGCACCTGGACACACCGGGCCGGCATCTGACGGCAGTCGCGCGACCGAGCCGTGGATCCTTGCGTCAGCCCATGCGGAGCCCCGCCATGCCGCCGTCGACGCCGAGCACGGTGCCGGTGGTCGAGGCGGACAGGGGGCTCGCCAGGTAGGCGATTGCGAAAGCGATCTCCTCGGCGGTGACCAGTCGCCCCATGGGCTGACGGGCTCGCAGTGCGGTTGCCGCCGCGTGCGCATCCGGCGCCTGCTCGAGCAGCCGTCGCACCCATGGCGTGTCCGCCGTGCCGGGGGTGACGGCGTTGACCCGGATCCCTTGCCTGATGTGGTCGGCGGCCATCGCGAGGGTCAAGGCCTGGACCGCTCCCTTGCTCGCCGAGTAGAGCGCGCGCTGGGGAACCCCAACGTTGGCGAGCACCGAGCACGTGTTGACGATGGCCGCATGGCTGGACCGGAGCAAGTAGGGCATCGCCGCGCGGGTCACTCGGGCGATGCCGACGACGTTGACGCTCAGGACGCGATGCCATTCTTCGTCGTCGTTCTGGGTCACGTCTCCGCTGGCACCGATTCCAGCGTTGTTGACGAGGATGTCGATCGACCCGAGCGAGCTTGCGACGGTGTCGATGGCGGCACTTGCTGAGTTCGAATCGGCGACGTCGCACGGGATCTCGAGCGCCTGTGCGTTGGTGACCGTCGAATAGGAGCGATCAAGGACCGCAACGGTCGCTCCGCGTTCGCGGAGCAGCGTTGCCGTGGCGGCGCCGATGCCGCTGGCGCCCCCCGTGACCACCGCGACCAGGCCGTCGAAATCATGCATCTCGTCTCATCTCTTGGGGTTGCGTTCGGTTGGACAGACGTGGGTCGACGTGCAGCTTGGGCGCATCGGAGGCGCCCACTGGTCGCCACCCGGACAGGACGTCGCCGACGCGATCGAGTCCCACCGTGGCGGCGACCAGCGGGCGGGGGTCGACCGAACCGGCGGTGTAGTGCTCGATGGTTCCGGCGAGACCCTGCGAGGCGGCCAGGATTCCCACTGCGGTGACATCCTTCAGCACCATCGTGCGGGTGTCGATTGGGCTGGGCGTTCCCGAAAGCCCCAGGTAGACCACCCGCTTGCCGGGCTCGACAAGGTCGAGGGCCAGCGCCGGGAGTTCGGCCGCATTCGAGGCGTCGATAACCGCGTCCCAACGCAGCCTGGGGACCTCCTCCCGCTGCCAGACACCGGCGAAACCCAGCCCGCTGGCGAATTCGATGCTCTGCCTCGACCGACCCATGAGATGCACCTCGACGCCGCCGGCGCGGGCGAATTCTGCAGCGAGAAGCCCCATCGTCCCGGTGCCAAGCACCAGCACGCGGTCACCCGGTACCAGAGCCGCTGCTTGCACCGAACGGAGTGCGTTGCCGCCGGGTTCGACCATCGCTCCTGCGCTGTCGTCGACGTTGGCCGGGAGCTCCAGCAGCGTGGAGGCGGGTACCGCGAGCCGTTCCGCCAACGCACCGGGGAAGCCGCCGCGGATACCGATTTCTACTCTCTCCGCGCAGACGTTGTGATGCCCGGACAGGCATCGGTCGCAATGTCCACAGCCAAGCATCGTGTCGCCGGTGACCCGCCGTCCGAGCCAGGCTGTGTCGACTCCGGTGCCGAGCGCCGACACCACGCCGCACCACTCGTGGCCGAGTCGCAGCGGATAGGCGGCATGGCCCTGGTCGAGATAGGTCATCTCGCCCGTCCAGAACTCGGCATCGGTGCCGCAGACGCCCGCCCGGTGGATGTCGACGATGACCTGCCAAGGTCCGGCGACGGGATCTGCAACCTCCTCGACGGCCCCCAGGTGCGGCGCGATGACGACGAAGGCCCTCATGAGCGCTCCGTCCTCCCCGCGGCGACGGTGCCTGCCCACGGGTAGACCGCAAGTCCACGCACGCCGACGTCCGCGATGAAGAGCCGCCCCGAGTCGGGATAGCGTGCGAGCCGCGCCTCCGACAGCTCTTCCGACGCCGTGGTGATCATGAGCCTGTCGCGGCCGGCGCCGACGAATGCGACGCTCGTCGTATTCGGCGCGGCCACGTCCACGACCGCGCGCTGCTCCCCCGCCGCGGAATAGCACCGCACCTCGCAGGCTCCCCACATCGCAATCCAGAGATTGCCCTCGGTGTCCGCGCAGAGGCCGTCCGGCTTGCCGTCGAGGCGCAGGAATTCGCGGCGGCGGCCGATCGCACCGGTGTGCGCCTCGTAATCGCGAATCCAGACGATCCCGGCCGTGGTATCGACGCTGTAGAGCTGATCACCGGCCGGTGCGAAAGCGAGGCCGTTGGAGAGCCCCAGGTCGTCGTCGATCACCAGGATGCTGCCGTCATCCTCGACTCGAACAAGAACCTCCTGCTGGAGACGATCGTCAAGCGCCAGGCTTCCCACGAGGAAACGTCCGGCGGGATCGCACGCCCCGTCGTTGAGCCGGCTGGCCCGGTTGCCGGGAAGGATCTGCGCGCCTCTGCTGACGACGCCTTCGGGCGAGACCGTTTGGAGCTCGCGTGCTCCGGCGACCAGGAGCTCGCCGCGCACTGAGCTCACCACTGCGCCCACCGTGCCGACGAACACCAGCACCGACTCGTGGATGACCCGCCGCCCCGCGAGCCTGCCGCTGTGCACCTCGCCGGCGTTGATATCGACCCAGAGCACCCGGTTCCGCTCGGCGTCCCAGAGGGGTCCTTCGGCCAGGCCGTAGCGGTCATCGGAGGCGGCGACCGCGCGAAATCGATTCACGAGATGACCCATGTGCGTCGGTCGGAGCGACGCGATGCCATCTGCGCTCGACAATATAGGGCCTCGTTCGAGGGCCAGGTTCCATACGTCGAAAGGTGGGCCAAGTATGGCGGAGCAACGCAGCGGGCAGTGGTATGCGGGCACCGACCGCAACGCCTACATCCACCGCGCCTGGATGCGTCGGGGTCTGCCCGCGCACGCATTTGACGGCCGGCCCCACATCGCCATCGCCAACACCGCCTCAGACCTCACGCCGTGCAATGCGCATTTGAACGAGGTTGCCGAGAGCGTCAAGCAGGGCGTCTACGAGGCCGGGGGCATCCCGTTGAATCTGCCGGTGATCTCCCTCGGGGAGACGCTGGTCCGGCCCACCGCGATGCTCTGGCGAAACATGGCGGCGATGGCCATCGAGGAGATGCTGCGCGCCAACCCGATCGACGGCGTCGTCCTTCTCGGCGGGTGCGACAAGACCATCCCCGCGCTCCTCATGGCAGCGGCGTCGGTCGATCTGCCCGCCGTGGTCATCCCCGGCGGACCGATGCTGACCGGCACGTTCCGCGGCCAGCCACTCGGCTGCGGCACCGATGTCTGGCGGCTCTCGGAAGAGGTCCGGGCGGGCACGCTCTCCGAAGCCGAGTTCATCGAGTCCGAGTCATCGATGATTCGAAGCCGCGGCCACTGCAACACCATGGGCACCGCGTCGACGATGGGCCTGCTCGCCGAAACGCTCGGGATGGTGTTGCCGGGCCTCGCGGGCACCCCCGCCGCCGACAGCCGCCTGCTCGAACACTCCCATGACACCGGCCGGCTCGCCGTCGAGATGGTGGCTGCGCGACGAACGCCGTCGAGCCTGCTCACGCGCGGTTCGTTCCTCAACGCCATCATCGCGCTCGCTGCGATCGGCGGCTCGACCAACGCAGTGGTCCACCTGCTCGCCATCGCGGGGCGCCTGGGCATCGACCTCACACAGGATGACTTCGATGCCACCGGCGCCGATGTCCCGCTGCTCGTCGACCTCCAGCCGTCGGGGCGCTTCCTCATGGAGGACTTCTTCCGCGCCGGTGGGCTCCGCGCCGTGCTCCGCGAGGTCCAGGATCTGCTTGATCCGCAAGCCCTCACGGTCACGGGCACGCCGCTCGTCGACGGTCTCGGCAATGCCGAAATCTGGGACCCTGAGGTCATCCACCGGCGAGACGATCCGGTCCAAGACCACGCCGGCATCGCAGTTCTGCATGGCAATCTCGCCCCCGACGGCGCGGTGATCAAACCCGCCGCGGCATCGCCACATCTGTTGCGCCATCGCGGGCGTGCGGTGGTGTTCGACTCGATCGAGGACATGCACGCACGCGTCGACGACCCCGACCTGGACGTCGACGCGAACAGCATCCTGGTCATGCGTGGGTGTGGCCCGAGGGGCTATCCAGGCATGCCGGAGGTGGCCAACATGCCCCTGCCGGCCAAACTCCTGCGCCAGGGCGTGCGCGATATGGTTCGTATCTGTGACGGCCGAATGAGTGGGACCGCGTACGGCACCGTGGTGCTCCACGTCGCACCCGAAGCCGCTGCCGGCGGTCCGCTCGCGCTGGTGCGAACCGGTGATTTCGTGATCCTCGATGTCGCTGCGCGGCGACTCGACATCGACATCCCGGCGGAGGAACTGGCCTCACGGACTCCGGATCAAGCGGCCGTCAGTGCCTACGCACAACCCACACGTGGCTGGGAGCGGCTCTACGTGGAGACCGTCCAGCAGGCCAATACCGGAGCGGACCTCGACTTCCTGGTCGGGTCCACCGGCGACCGAGTCTCTCGCGAATCCCACTGATCAGAGGAACACGAACGCAATGCCAGAACCCATTGCCGATGGCCGTCCGATTCGCTGGGGAATCCTCGGCGCTGGCGGCATAGCCGACACGGTGAGCGGCGACATCAACCTCACCGAAGGCAACGTCGTCACCGCTGTTGGCGCCCGTCATGCAGATCGTGCCGCGCGCTTCGCAGCCAGGCATGGTGCGACCCGGAGCTACGGCAGTTACCACTCGCTGGTGAACGATGACGAGGTCGACGTCGTGTACATCACCACGACGCACCCGCACCACCGGGAGCACGCCCTCATGGCGATTGAGGCGGGCAAGGCGGTGCTCATCGAGAAGCCCGTTTGTCTCAACGCACGCGATGCGCGCGCGGTCTTCGCCGCGGCGACACGGGCCGATGTGTTCTCGATGGAGGCCATGTGGACGCGGACAAACCCGCTCATCCGCAAGGCCCAGCGGCTGATTGCCGACGGCGCAATCGGCGAGGTGCGCGGTGTTCGAAATGAGTTCGGTCTCGGAAGGCCCTTCGACCCCATGGACCGGCTCTACGAGCTCGCCAACGGTGGCGGGGCACTCCTCGATCTCGGGGTGTACCCGGCCACGTTCGCGTTCCTATTTCTCGGGCCACCTGACGCGGTCCATACCGTGGGCACGCTCTCCCCCACCGGGTCGGACGAGACGGTTGCCATGCAGTGGATGTACGGCGATCATCCCGGGGCCCAGCTCTGGACCTCAGCGCTCATCCACGCTCCGAACGAAGCGGCCATTCTTGGCACAAAGGGCTGGATGTCATTCCTGCCCGAGGCGTACCGCCCCACCGGTCTGATCCTCCACAACGAGGCGGGCGAAGACCACACGCCTGACCCGCTTGCGGGCAACGGTCATGGTTACCAACCCGAGATCGAGGAGGTCGAGCGC
Organism: Candidatus Dormibacteria bacterium; assembly: GCA_044450385.1. Taxonomy (GTDB): domain Bacteria; phylum Chloroflexota; class Dormibacteria; order Aeolococcales; family Aeolococcaceae; genus Palsa-851. The sequence continues at coordinate 7,585 of JBIOIZ010000019.1, read as the reverse complement.
TGCCTTCGAGCGGGACTCCTGGAAAGCCCCTTGATCCCGCATGCCGACACGATCGCGATCCTCGAAATTCTCGATGGCGCGCGGGCCGCGGTCGGTGTCGTCTATCCAGGCGAGCGATGAACGGCGAGCCCACCACCCCGATGCCCGGTCACGACCCGAGCGGGACGATGAGACCCGTGCGGTTCGGCATGGTCGGCTACGGGTTTGGTGGCCGGTACTTCCATACCCCGCTGATCGCGGCGGCACCCGAGTGCGATCTGATCGGGGTGATGACGTCGTCGCCGGAACGCCAGGCGCTGGTTGCTCGTGAGGTGCCGGGCGCACGCACCTACGGATCGCTCGCAGAGCTTGTCGACGCAGGCGTTGAGGCTGTGGCCGTCTCGACGCCGGCCGACACCCACTCCAGCGTCACGGAGGAGGCGCTCCAACTGGGTCTCGCCGTGGTGTGCGACAAACCGTTTGCGCTCAATCCGGACGCCGCGCGGCATACCGTCGCACTGGCAGACGAGCGCGGTTTGGTCCTGAGCCCCTATCAGAACCGCCGTTGGGATTCGGATTTCCGAACCGTCCGCACGCTCGCTGCCGACGGCACTCTCGGCACGCTGACGCGAATGGAGTCGCGGTTCGAACGCTGGGCTCCAGAGCGGGGACCCGGCCGCTCGGGCGGTGGCACATTGCTCGACTTCGGGAGCCACCTGATGGACCAGGCGCTGGTCCTGCTCGGTCCGGCGGTCTCGGTGTACGCGGAATGGCGCATCCGCGAGTCGGGGCTCGATGACGATGTCTTCGTTGCGGTGACGCATGCGGGCGGTGCCCGCTCGCACCTCTGGGGAAGCTGGAGCCAATCTGCGCCCGGTCCTCGATATCGAGTCACCGGCACGGACGCGACCTACGTGCTCGGCCACGCCGACACCCAGGAGGATCTGCTGCTGGCCGGCGAAACGCCCGCGACCCTGGGTGAGCGATGGGGCGTGGAGCCGCCCGAGAGCCACGGAACGCTCCACACCGGGAGGTCGTCCGCTCGCTATGCGACCGAACGCGGCCGGTGGGATCTGTTCTATCCGACCTTCGCCAGAGCCGTCCGGGGCCTCAATCCACCGCCCGTGGATGCCCACGACGCCGTCGCCACGGCAACCGCGCTCGAGGCGGCCAGAGTGAGCGCTTCCACGGGTGCCGTGGTGCCCGTACCGCAGCCGTGAACGACGTCGACTCTCAGCAACTTGCCGCCCTGCTCGCGGAAGAGCAGCGCCTGGTCTTTTCCACCTTCGACCTGGATACCTCGTGGCAACTCGGGTCCCGCCTCCGTGCCGAGGCGCTGCGGGCGGCGCTGCCGATCGCCATGTCGATACGGCGAAACGGTCAGTGCCTCTTCCATGCGGCGCTCCCAGGATCCTCGGCCGACAACGACGGGTGGCTGCTGCGCAAGAGCGCCGTCGTGGAGCGGTACGGCCATTCGTCGTACTTCGTCGGCTGCAAATTCCGCGCTGAAGGCCGTGACTTCGACGTCGATTCACGGCTGGACATCGGGGAGTTCGCCGCCCATGGCGGAGCCTTCCCCGTCGTCCTCGGGGCGAGTGGCTGCATCGGCACGGTCGCTGTTTCCGGACTGCCGCAGGTCGAGGATCACCGTTTCGTGGTGACGCAGCTCGAGCGATTCCTGGTCGACAGCGGACAGATCACCGCTCGCTAGGATCCTGCTCAGGCCGGAATCGATCGCTCCCGAGACGTCGCTGCGCGTCTCGCCGCCGCGTTGGCGCGCTCGACCCACGGAGCGGCGCGCAGCTGCTCGAATGTCGTGAGTGCTGGAGTGAGAAGCTCGCGCGCCTCAGCATCGCGGCGTTGCTCAATCAGCGACTCGGCGTGCTCCAGACGGGTGACCGCAAGCCAGAACGGCCGGCTCAGCAATGCGAATGCGTCTCCCGCGCTCCGAAACCTGGCACCAGCTGCGTCATGATCGCCGCGCTCCGCTGCGAGACGTGCCTCCCAGCGCGAGACGTGCGCATCGATCGACGGCTGCCGTCCCGGACCGACGTTCGCGTGGAAGGACTCAACGAGCTCCTCCACCTTCGCAAGATCGCCCAGGGCGAACGCCGCGTCGACCGCTTCGATGATCGCGAGGCGGAACGTCGCGAGATCGCGGACGAGACTGCTCTTGAGGACCGGCTCGGCAAGAGCGAGTGCGGCCGCATGATCGCCGTCTCCGTTCATCAGCGCCGCCTGGGCGCAATCACGCAGGTCACGAAGATCCGGCCGAAACTCCTTGCGGAGGTACTGCGAGACGATCCGGTGGGCGGAGGCGCGGTCACCGCGTCTCTCATACAACCAGACCGATCCGACGACCAACTCGCTCAGATCCCAGTCGACCCCCAGTTCGGGCATCTCCACTTCGATGTACTGGTTGTGGATCGCCTCCGCCTCGTCCCAGCGGCCGAGCTCGATGAGCCCGGGAATCCGATTCAACCGCGAGCCCACCAGTGCCGGTCGGTCGCCGAGCCGCTGCTGGAGCTCCTCGGATTGCTCGTACGCCATGAGCGAGCGCTCCACCAGGTCGACCTCCTCAAGGACGGTCGCGAGACTCATGTATCCATACGCGGCGCTGTCGGTCACCTCGTGGTCGATGGCGACCCTCAGCGCAACGCTAATCAGCGCCTCTCCCTCGACGCGCCGGCCGAGCGTGACGAAGATTCCGCCTTTGGTATCGAGCCCCGACACCAGCACATTCCAGAGTTGCCCGCGCTCCGCCAGCCTGAGGCTGCGCTCGACGTGCTCGAGAGCGCCGTCAGGATCAAGCGCGAAGAGCAGGGCGCGCGCCAGACGCATCTCGAATTCCGCCGTCAGAGCAGCGGTCTCCTCGTCCGCCGGAGCACCTGCCAGCAGGGTGAGAGCCTCGTCGAAGTGTTGGAGAGATAGCTCGCGCTGTCCTGAACGGACTTCAACGGAAGCCAGCTCACCCAAGGCCTTCGCCTGTCGCAGCGTCTGTCCGGCTGCGAGGTACAGATCGCGGGCCTCCTCGAGATGGCCACGCGCGCGCTCTCGCTGGCCGAGAAGCCTGGCCGCCACCCCAGCCTTCAGGTGGAGATCCGCGCGAGACTCATCGTCCGCCAGCTCCAGCGCGCGCTCGTAGTAGCGGCAGGCGGACTCGGGAGCGCCGAGCGAGTTGGCGTGCGATGCGGCTCGGCCCAGCGCCTGTCGGGCGCGGGCACCGATCTCACCGGCATCGGGCGCGTTCGGATCGGCCTCATACGCTTCCATCAAGTGAGAGGCGACGACCTCCGCGATGTCGTCCTCGTCACCCCAGGAGCTGGTCATGTAATCGGCGACGGCGAGGTGCCGCAGCTTGCGTTCGCGACGCGCCAGGGTGCCATAGGCGACCGTGCGGACGAGGTCCTGGACGAAGATGTATTGACCTCGCTCCGGCGAACGCGGATCGGACTGGATCGCCAGGAGATCCTTGTCTGCGAGTGCGCGAAGTCGCGGTTCAACCTCTTCGGCGGGCAGCCCGGTGATTGCCGCAAGGGCGGCAGGCGTGAAGGATTTGCCGAGAACCGCCGCGTCCTGGACGAGCTGACGCTCGCCGATGCTCAGGCTGTCCAGCCGCGCCGCGATCAGCGCATGCAGGCTCTCCGGCACTTCGAGCTCCTGCAACGGTCCGACGGCGCGATAGACGCCTTCCCGCTCAACCACCAGGCCGCGGTCGAGCAGCATCCGCACCGTCTCCATGGCGTAGAGCGGGATCCCGGCGGCGCGTTCCTTCACCCGAGCCGTAAGCTCGGCCGGCAATCCCGGAACGAGCCCCTCGAGCAACTCGGTCATGGCATCGTCCGATAGGGGTTCGAGGTAGAGCGAGGTGAAGGCTCGCTTACCGGTTCCCCACCCGGGGCGGCGGTCAGCGAGCTCCGGTCGGGAGAGTGTCAGCACCAGGATCGGCGACGATCGTGACCAGTCGAGCAGGTAGTCGATGAAGTCGAACAGGCCGGGATCGGCCCACTGCAGGTCTCCGAAGAGCAGCACAGTGAGGCCCTCGGCGGCAAGGCGTTCGAAGAACACGCGCCAGGCTGCATACAGGTCGCGGGGATCGCTCGACGCAAGGTCCTCAAGGCCGAGCAGGTGGGCGAGGCGTGGTTCCACCCACTGGCGCTCGGCGTCGTCGGGCAGGAAGCTCTGCACGCACGCCTGGAGCTTCTGGCGGGCGCTGTCGGCTGCCTCATTCTCGGCAATGCCCGCGCGCATTCGAACCATCTCAGCGAGCGCCGAATAGGCGACCCCTTCGCCGTAGCTCAGGCAGCGGCCGCGATGCCACCAGATGCCCTCACTGAGCCCGTCCACATACTTCTCGAATTCCCACGCGAGCCTTGACTTGCCGACCCCGCCGACGCCGATGATCGACAGCAAGCGTGCCTTGCCCTCTTCCGAGGTCGCATGCAGGAGCTCCTTGAGCACGCGCAGTTCGCGGTCGCGTCCTACGAATCGCGCCTCGAGCCCGGTCGGCCGGAGCGCGCCGCCTCGCGCGGCAACCACGCCGGTGGCGCGCCACAGCCGTACCGGCTCGGGCTTGCCTTTGAGCTCATGCTGCCCGGCGTCCTCGTAGCGGATGGCTGCGGTAGTCGCTCGCCAGGTGGCTTCGCCGACGAGGACGGTACCCGGCGGCGCGGCGCTCTGGACTCGCGATGCCATGTTGACCATGTCCCCGGCAACCATCCCTTCGCCGGTGACGCCGAGATTCACGGCCGCTTCGCCGGTCAGCACCCCGGCTCGGGCCCGCAAGCCCGGGACGCCCACTGCCTCGCCGAATGCACCAACCGCATCGACCAGCTCCAGCGCCGCGCGAACAGCGCGCTCGGCGTCGTCCTCCTGGGAGAGCGGAACTCCCCAGACGGCCATCACGGCATCCCCGATGAACTTCTCAATGGTGCCGCCATAGCGGCCGATGACGGTGCGTGCGGTGGCGAAGTATTGACTCAGCAGCTCACGCACGTCCTCGGCGTCGCGCTGCCCCGAGAGTAACGAGAATCCAACGAGATCGGCGAACAGGACGCTGACATGGCGGCGCTCCGAGGAGGGGAGCGAAGCCTCGGCCGGCCGAGACTGCGGTGCTGGCGATGTCTGGGACCGGTTGCGTTCTGCGGTGCCCGCACGCAGGTCGGCGCCACACTCTCCGCAGAACGAGTCGGCGGCTCCGACCGAGCGCCCGCAGGATGGGCAGGCTCTCGCGAGAGCGCTGCCGCAGTTGATGCAGAACCGCTTAGCCTGACTCTCAACCCCGCAGCTTGGGCAGATCACGTCGCAAGCGTACGTGCCGACCGCGCGGGCTGTCACCCCAATTGACGCCATGAGAGTGCGCCTGAGCTACTTTGACACCGCTCCTGTCAACTACGAGGACTCCTGACATGTCTCTCGCGATCGTTCTCGCCGACGATCAAGGACGCGTCCAACCCGGCAGGTATCGCAAAGCATCGGTTGCGGATCCCCGATGCACTCTGTCACATCAATTGCGTGGTGGCAGGATGAGCACGGGGCACGGCGCGAGCCGCGGCATCCTCTGCCCGACGCTGTCCATGACGAGACCGGCCAGACGGCCGTGCCGGCTGGCGCCGGTGACGATCAGGTCCGCCCGGCATTCCCTCGCAACCTCCGCGAGTGCCGGAGCTGTCTCACCGAATGTGGTCTGCACCTTGAGCTCTGCCTCCACGCCCGCCAGCTTCAGGTCGGCAACCTGATGCCGTACCTTCGTCTGCAGCACGTCCTCGTCGGCGGCCACCGGAAAACAACCGCCGCGCACGGCCATCATCTTGTTGATGTGTGCGACCACAACTTTGGAACGCCCGTCCCGCGCCAGAGACCGGGCCACAGCCACAACGCGATCGGCCGAATCAGATCCATCCGAAGCCACCAGAATTGTTGTAAACATCGTCTCTCACCGTGTAGCGCGGGTTACTCCGTATGCCAAATGTAGGCGCCGCATCATCAACATCGCATCAACGATTCCGGCTGAGACGGCACGGCATATGCAGGTGACGCTGTGATCATCGACGATATTCGGCGGGTCGACTTCGGGTACTTCATCCGACCTGCGGCGGAAACCGGGACCGGCGAAGCTCGTGTCGAGTCGCTCCTCGGTTACGTGATCGCCCATCCTGGAGGTCCGGTGTTGTTCGACACCGGCCTCGGTTTTGCTGATGCCGAGACCGAGGCCCACTACCGTCCGCGCAGGCATCCTCTCGACGCGGCGCTCCACAGCGCCGGCACGGCCGTGGACGACGTGCGCTGGATCGTCAACTGCCACCTGCATTTCGACCACTGCGGCGGGAACCCGATGTTCGCCCGGCGTCCCATCGTGGTGCAGTCAGCCGAGCTGGCCGGTGCGCATGAGCCGGGATATACCGTGCCCGAGGTGGTGGACTTCCATGGCGCGAATTACCAGGTGATCGATGGCGAGCTCGAGCTGCTCCCCGGAGTGTGGGTGCTCCCCACTCCAGGGCACACCGCAGGTCACCAATCCGTGGCCGTCCGCTGCGACGACGGCACCGTCGTGCTTGCCGGTCAGACCCACGCGACTGCATCGGAATTTGCAGCTGATTTGCGCGCTGCGGTGGTGCATCAAGCGAGCGTCGACGCAGCGATCCTGCCCCACAGTGCGTGGATGGATCGAGTGCTGCAATTCGACCCGCGACGCATCGTTTTCGCCCACGATCTCTCGGTGGTCGAGCCGCTTCGCTAGGGCCTCAGGCGTGTGCCTCGGCAAGAATTCTGACCGCGCGCCGTGCTGCAGTCCGGACCCGCTCCACGGGATCAGCCTGGAGCTTCGCTGCGGCGCCCAGGGCGTTGCCAAGTCGATGGTGGGCGATCACCTTGACCGCCATCTCCCGCACCCGCCATGCCGTGTCAGATGTCGCCGCGATCACGGCTCGGGTCGCCACGTCGTCCCACGCGTAGAGGAGGCCGCGAGCTGCCCACACGCGCGGCCAGTGGCCGTACCTTCCTCCCGCGCGGCCGCCCAGAACAAGGGAGGCGTGCGGGCCACCGAGCGCGAGCAGGAGCGCGTTGTCCACGTCGCGGCCCGCGAGCGCGTCGACACATCCGGCGACGACCGCTTCCTTCCCGAGCCTGCGGCACTCGGCCTCAACGCTCTCGCGCGGTGTGATTCCCCAGACGCCAGGCACGCACGCAGTTTCTCACCGCGGAGCCGGAGCTGAGCCCATGGCCAGGATAAAGTGAGACACGACGATCGTCGGCGCAATAGGGACCGAACCCATGACGTCTGCGATGTCAATGCGCGTCTGATGTAGCTGCGCTCCCTCTCCCGGAAACGCTGCCTAACGGCTGACCCTTCGTTAGGGCGGTGCATCCACGACGGCAAGTCCGTCGGCGATAAGGATGCGCCAACCCTGCTCGTGCACCACGCGGTGGTGGCGCCGGCACAGGGAGACCAGGTTCTCGAGCTCGGTGGCACCGCCGTCCGACCAGTGGATGATGTGGTGGCCGTCGGTCCACGCGGGCGGACGGTCGCATCCGGGGAAACGGCAGCCCTGGTCGCGGAGGTGCAGCGCGGTGCGGATGGGTGCCGGGATCGTCCGCGTGGCCCGGC
>JBIOIZ010000018.1:0-41148 GCA_044450385.1 Candidatus Dormibacteria bacterium | reverse complement strand
TCCGATAGGCCACCAGAGCTAGGTCTTTCGCCTCTGGCAGCTGGGTCGAGGCGGTCCGACACTGATGTCAGATTCCGACACCGGATGTGAATCCAAGGGAGCTGGGCGCATGGCACTGACGGGAATGCGTTCAGGGACGGCAGTCAGATCGACTCCCGCCCCCGCGTACGAATGGACCGCCATTGCGCTCGGGGGCATCTGGCTGAGCGTGGTCTTGGCCAGCATCTTTGCGCCGCCGATGGTCACGGGTACCCAGCACGACCAGGCTCCCGTCGCCGCGTTTGCGGACTGGATCTGGGGAGCCATCGCGACTGGGGCGGTGCTTCGGACTTCGATGAAAGGGATCCGCGTGGGAGTCACGTCACGAGCAGCCTGGGTAACGTTGGGAGTCTCGGTTGTGGTCGTGTGGAGGAGGCGAGGGTGATTGCCCCAACGACCGGCTCGCAGCAGGCGCTTGCTGCCGACGCCGGGGTCGACCTCTACTGGCTCCCGCTTGGGGCGGGCGGCTGGTTCGTCCGGCTGAACGGCCGCGTCTACGAGGCGTGGGACGCCGCGATCCACCGCCGAAGCCGGTGCAACCTCTACCACTCGGCGCTTGAAGTGCGCGTGCCGAGCGGGCGTTATGTGATCGAGCAGGCTCCCGTCCGGGACCGTCGCGGCGACCAGCGCGGAGTGGTCGCTGAGGGTGCGGTCGGGAGCCGCTGGGCGGCGCACTTGCGCATCTTCCGCTACGAGATCCGGCGCTGGCGCGACGGTGTCATCCCGGATCTCGGGGAAGCCGTCGACAGTCCGCGCCGTCTCACCGACGACCTCGCCGTCGCGGAGCGACTACTCGATCTCGTTCCGTCGGTACCAACGCCAGTCTGGGGTCGAGACGAACTGCACGCCGGCGACATGTGGAACTCGAACTCAATCGTCGCGTGGTTGATCGCGTCGGCCGGGATCGACTCAGCAGGGGTGCAGCTTCCTGCGATGGGGCGTGCACCCGGATGGCACGCGGGGTTACTCGTTGCTTCTCGAGCTGAGCAGGTCGGGGAGTCCGGCGCCGGTGCCTTGCACGCATCGGCGCACTCCGGTCCAAGCCGCGTCACAGCTATTTCTGAACTCGGTGTCGCGTCCGCGAATAGGTGCTGGTCTGGGGGACCAGGGGTCGCAGGCTCGAGTCATGTCGCCCCGACGGTGCGCACAAGTTGATCTCGGAGCAGTGATGTCGAGTGCCCTCGGTTTGGGGTGGCAGTAACAATCTGGGCCGTCGGTGGATTCGTAGGACTTCGCGATCTGCACTGCGAGCATCCGCACGCCTCCCGGAGCCCATTCGATGAGCGCGAAGTGCATGTCCCCTACACTCGGGCGCGCACATCCCCCGGGAGAAACTCATGACCAGCGACATGTGGGCGCTCATACATCCGGAGCGGCAGGCGCTGCTCAACGACGTCGCAGGGCTCGACGACGAGCAGTGGAGCACGCCATCGCTCTGTGCCGGCTGGACCGTTCGAGACACGCTCGCCCACCTGACCTCGGCGGCGAAGATGACCCCGGGGCGCTACATCGGCGGCTGGGTGCGCGCCGGTTTCCGCTTCAACGCGATGAACGAGAAGGGCATCGTGGCCCAGCGCGGCTCGACCCCCGCGGACACCGTGGCGGCCTTCAAGAGCCAGCTCACCGCCACCACGCATCCAACCGGTCCACTGCGGGCCATGGTCGCCGAGGCGGTGCTTCACGGCGAGGACATCCGCCGCCCGCTCGGCATCGAGCACGCGTACGCGCCCAAGGCGCTCGTCGTGGCCGGCAACTTCATCACGGGTGGTATCGGGTTCCTGGGGGGCAAGCGCCGCTCCACCGGGCTCAAGCTCACCGCTTCCGACGCCGAGTGGACCCACGGCGACGGGCTTGAGGTGAGTGGTCCGTTCGCCTCGATCCTGATAGCGCTGACCGGCCGCAGGGCGGGCATCGCCGACCTCAGTGGCGATGGTGTCGCTACCCTGACCCAGCGCCTCTAGCAGCCAGTGTCCTGTGCCGGAAATTCGTAAGCAAGAGTGCTCGACGCTGGCGAGGATATCGTGAGCCGTCTTGAGGATCGCCTCGCGTAGGGTCGTGCGCCAGCTGTACGTGTTCACGGAATTCCAATGGACTTCATCGCACCTGCTGTGGTCGTCAATCCAACCAATCCCCTACGAAACCACTTCCGGAACTCGATTGGTTGGAGCTAAATAAGTGTTGGTCTGGGGGACCAGGGGTCGCAGGTTCGACTCCCGTCTCCCCGGCAGACGCGCGATTGGATCTCACAGCTAGCGGTTGCGCGGTGCGTCGGGCGCCGGCGGGCGAACGGGGTCGAGTGCTCTACGGCGGGCGCTGCTCAGCGGACACCCTTCACGCCCATGATGGCGACAGCACCGAGGATGGCGCAGACACCGGCCACGGCGTAGAGCACACCATAGCTGCCGCGTCCGATCGCAAGGATGGTCGGCGCCAATGCCGGCGCCAGGGAAAAGGGGAGGGCGCCCGCGATGTTGAACACCCCGAGATCCTTGCCGTTGTGACCCGGATTCGGGAGCACGTCGGCGACGAGCGCGAGATCGACAGCTGCAAACACGCCGAATCCGAGTCCGCTGATGGCCATGCCGACGAGGAACCCGTTGAAGTTGCTGGCTAATGCCAGCGCGAACATCGCAAGGCCGTAGACGATCGCGGCGATGAAGACGAAGATCTTTCGTCGGCCCGTCCGGTCGGAGAGGCGGCCACCGATCAGCGAAGCGGCAACGATGACGACACCCTGCACGACCGTGCCGAGAAAGATCTGTTGCGGTACGTCAGCCACGGCGCTGCCGATCTTCTGCAGCAGGTAGTAGGCCTCGTACGTCGCGAGCAGGGCGTAGGCCATCAGGAACATGAAGCGGCTGGCGAAAGCCCAGACAAAATCGGGGCTTGTCCGCGGTTTCACATAGAAGGTACTTACGAATTCTCCTAAGGACCACGCCGGCCTTTCCGCCTTGGCAAGGTGCCGATCCTTCAACACGATCGCGAACAGCAGGATGAAGAAGCCCCCCGTCGCGCAGGGGACGAGAAATGTGGCGATCTGTTGTCCGCTGAACAGCTTCACGATGTAAGTGCCACTCACCGCCGCGATCGGCAGGCAGATGCCGAGCACCCCGGCGACCGCGCCTCGTTGAGCGACCGGGATCTGGTCGGGAATCACCGCCACGAGCGAAGCCAGCATGGCGTTGAAGAACAGTTGGGCGATGCACCATCCGAGAAGGACTACCTGGATGTTGGGTGCGAATGAAACGATTGCGACGCCGAGGGTACCGCCGGCCACACCGATGACCATCCACGGGCGTCGCATACCCAGCCGCGACGTGGTGCGGTCGCTCATCCGCCCGAAGAACGGATTGCCGAACATCGCCACGAACGCGCCGATCCCGGCGACGAGCGCCAGGCTGCCCGGTGCTTGTTTGATGCCAACCAGCGAGCTGACCTTCAAGGGAAGGGTCACCAGTATCGGCGCCTGGAAGACCAGGTTGGCGCTCATGTACGCCAAGGTGAAGAGGGAGATGAACCCACCTCCGACTCTTGCTGTGGGCACTGCCCGGCGCACCGAAGCCACCACCGCCGGCTCCAAGGTAACCTCGGCCATTGCGCCGCAGTCTGGCCCTTTCGGAGAAATTGCGTATCAGCGGATGGCAGCCTGCCGCCTGAGCCGTCAGCTACTGGCAACCGCCGCATTGCCCGGAGAGGTCGCACTCACGCGGACACCGGTAGTTTCGCCCGTATTGCTGGCGACCGGATTGAATCCCTTGAAGGTCAGCCAGAGGCCCAGAAACCCTTCCCATATGACCTCCGGGACGGTCGCGATGCCCTGCAGTGCGGACTGTTGTGGGATCACGCCCAGCAGCACGGCGATCCCTGAAGCGGCTAGCAGAGGACCTCCGACCACGCCGAAGAGCGCCAGACGGCGTGACACCAGGCCGGACCGGTACATGAGCCAGCCCAAGATCAGCCCAGTCCCGATTCCGTCTATGAATCCGGGCCCGAGCAAGAAGGACCAGTTCTTGATGGCGATGAGCGACTTGCCGACCGTGATGAGCGAGCTCGCATCTGCGCTCCCGGCGTGCTGTCGCAGTGTCACGACGGTTAGGACGCTCAGGATGCCGACCAGGATGAAGGTGCACTCGACGAGACGAGCGGTGACATAGCCGAGGGCGAGGGTTTCGTTCTGACGCTTGAGCAGCGGGAATAGCGCCACTGCGCAGCCGATGTTGGTGATGATGAGGAACAGCTCGAAGAACGCGCCCACGAACACGCGGGTGTCAGCGCCGGCGCCGGTGATGTAGTTGGGATCGCTCAGGACAGGTCCGTACGCGAGCTCTCCTGCAATCGAGGTGATGAAGGTGAGGATGAACAGCACTCCGACGACGAGCGCCGTTTTTCGCGATGTGCTCATGTGGATGTCTCCTTGTTCAGCTTGTAGTGGTTCGGCTCTTGGGAGATCGCCGGCGGCGACTGCGGCGCCACCAGACGAAACTCACGACTGGGAGCAGACGCCATGCCCACCCGATCGACTCGGTCGATCGGGTGGGGCCTGTTGCCACGGGGGCGGTCACTTGGCTCCGGCGGTCTCGAGCTGCGAGCTCACGGCGCTCGTGATGGACCGAGCGACCGGGGCGCGCTGCGCTTGCCAGACGGAATACCCGAGGCCGATCAGGGCGACGCCGGTGGGAAACGCGAACAGCCTCTCGTACTGCGGCATGACGCCGGTCAAGATGGTCGCCACGCTGCCGCAAGCAAGGAGAACCCCGGCCCACCGGGCGAGGACGTTGGCGCGGAAGAGTGCGATGCCGAAGAAGAAGCCGCCGGCGAGGTAGGTGATTCCGTTGACCAGGATGGCGACCTTGATCAGCCCGACGCTGCCGGTGACGGTGCCATTTGTGGCAGCGGCGATCGCATTGCTGACGTAGGCGGGCGAACTGTGCGCGATCGACGGAAGCACAAAGGCACCGACGAATTCAATGCCGAACATGGTCAGATAACCGGTGGCCAACGTGAGGTACCCGACCAAACCGAGTGCGCCGATCTTCTTCACCTGGAGCAGGTACATACCGCTAATCCCAGCGAGGGCCAAGGCGGCCATGAGCACCTTCAGGCTTTCACGCACGACCGCGTTGGTCGTGGTGATGTTGGTGCCGTCGAAATGCGGGCTGCCGATTTGTACGCCAATGAAGATCAGTCCGGCCACCGCGGCCGCAACTCCGGTCGCTCGGAAGAGGGTGTTCGGTGTGACGGTCATGTCGTTCTCCTTGTATTGATGAGTGAGCACCGATCGAGGTGCGATCTGGGTACGTCAAGCTGGTCGGGATCGAGAGACGTGATTCGCCTTGCGGCCATCAACCACCTCCGTCCGAAGTCGGAATGGACGTGAGACTGATGACCTCGTAGCCGCGCATCGCCTCGAGGAGGGGCTGAAAGCTGCCGTGCACCACGCAGCGCAGCAGGCAGCCATCGACCTCCACGTCGCTCACACCCGACGCTCGGGCAATCTGCCGCGCCGGAGGCCGGCCGACGAATGTCGCCTCGACCCGCTGGCTCGGTAGCTCGTGTGTCATGGCAGCCAGGCTGAGCCAGGGGCCGGCCCGGCCGAATCGTCAGGATTACGGATTCAATGCGTAGTCGGCCGACATCAGCGCCCGTGATTCAGGGGTAGCCTCGGATTCACCATGGCGAGACCACGCCACCGTTCGGGCAATCTGCCTGCCGAGACGACGAGCTTCGTGGGCCGCCGTCGCGAGCTGTCCGAGATCAGGAAGAAGCTCGCGACCGCCCGACTCGTCAGTCTCGTTGGGCCAGGAGGTGTGGGGAAGACCAGGCTCGCATTGCGAGCCGCAGCCGACCTCTCACGCGGATTTGGCGATGGCGCCTGGCTGGTCGAGCTCGCCGAGGTTCGCGATGCGGCCCTCGTGCCCAACGCCGTGCTCGCGGCAGTTGACCTCCGTGACCAAGCCGGGGTGGAGCCCCTGCAGATCCTGACGTCCTTCTGGCGGGAGAAACACTTGTTGCTGGTGTTCGACAACTGCGAGCACGTTCTCGATGCGGCTGCTCAGCTCGTCTCTGAGGCCCTTCGTTCCGCTCCCAACGTCCGCGTGATCGCCACCAGCCGGGAGCCGCTCCAGGTGGCGGGCGAACACGTGGTGCCGGTGACGCCACTCCAACTGCCCCGAGGAGATGGAACCGAACCGCTCGCCCGGTTGCGACAGAACGAAGCGGTCGTGCTGTTCACCGAGCGGGCAGCCGCGGCATCCGGCACGTTCGTCCTCACGAGCGCGAACCAGGCAGCTGTGGTTGCCGTGTGCCGGCGCCTCGACGGCCTGCCGCTCGCGATTGAGCTCGCGGCGGTCAGAACCCGGGTCCTCAGCGTGGCGCAGACCCTCGAGCGGCTGCGTGACCGCTTCGCCCTCCTCACCGGAGGGAGCCGCGCCGCGCTGCCGCGACATCAAACGCTCCGAATGACCATCGACTGGAGCTACGACCTGCTGACGCAGCGTGAACAGCACGTTTTGCGGCGTCTCTCCGTTTTCGCCGCTCGATTCACTCTCGATGATGTCGAATCGGTGTGCACAGACGACGAGCTGTCCACAACCGACACGTTGGACCTTCTGTCATCCCTGGTCGACAAATCGCTGCTCATGAAGGAGGACTTCGGGGGCCGTGACTGCTATCGGCTGCACGAAACCATGCGCGAGTACGCCACGCTCAAATTGCGTGACGAACATGAGGACGACGATCTGTCGGAGCGTTGCATCCACTACTACTGGATGACGTGTCTGTCGACGGAGGCCGAAGGCCGGTACCATCTTCCTGATTGGCTCTCCTGGGTCGAGCTCGAAATCGACAACATTCGAGCGGCGCTCCAACACTGTGTTTCGCACGGAGACTCCCTTCGAGGGCTGGATATAGCGGCGTCGTTGCGTTACTACTGGATCACACACGGAACCACGGAGAGCATTCGCTGGCTGGATCTCTTGCTTGCAGATGGGGAGGCGTCTCCGCGCACGCAGGTGCGCGCTCTCAGCCTTCGTGGGTGGCTGAGTATTTTGCAGGGCGACCCTGTAGCCGCCAGGCCATGGCTGACTCGCGCTATCGCAACGGCTCGGGAAACGCGACAGCCAACGCAGCTGGCGCAGGCACTCTCGATCGCCGCCAACGCCGAGAACCAGATCGGCAATCCCACAGGTGCCAGCGGCTTTCTGGATGAGGCTGGAGCAATCACTGCTGCTATCAGCGACTATGCCGCGACCATCGAGTTCGTGCAGGCGCGAGCTGTCCATGCGTTCTTCGCAAGCGACATGGACGCCGCCACTGCGACCTCATCGGAGGGCATGCGTCTGAGTCGCGACGCCGGCGACCTGTTCTACCTCGGATCGATGCTTCGCAACATTGCTGCTATCGCCCTGACGAACGACGACCTTGACGAAGCAAACGCGGGAGCCAGCGAAGCCTTGCGGGTCGCACGGCAGATCGATGACCGGATCGCCGAGTTTTACGTTCTGGCAGCCTTGGGCTGGCGTGCCGCGAGCTCTGGCCAGGCGCGGCTCGCAGCCCGGCTGCTTGGGGCAGCGCAAACCATCGGGGCTGGCGCAGGCGCAAAGATCGTTGGACCGCATGCGCCATTCCAGACCCAGGCCAGAGAGTCGGCTCTGCGAGCCCTCGGGGCGGCGAAGTTTGAGGCCGAGTTCGAGGCAGGGAAACGCTTGGACCGCCAAGCGGCAGTGCGGCTGGCGCTCGGTGAATCCGAGCAGAGCGAGGCCGCTGCCTTTTCTGGCACGGACGCCGGACCCCTCGCGAAGCGGGAAGTCGAGGTCGCGGGATTGGTCGCGGAAGGTCTCAGCAACAAGCAGATCGCAGCCCGGCTGTTTATTTCCGAGCGCACAGTCGCCACCCACGTTGGCCACATCCTCAACAAGCTAGGCTTCAACTCACGAGCACAGATCGCAGGCTGGATCTCCTCGAACCCCTGACAGAGGCGAACTCCCTCGGAACGTAGGCGATCCAAACTTGGCGCGCCCCAATGAGAGCCCGCCCGACAGTGGGAGAGACGGTTCGATCACCCCACCCTGATCTCACCCAGTCGCTCTGCAGGAACCGCGAAGAACAGGCCACTCAACCTGAGGACTCCGGCCAGGTTTCATGTCAACCGGACGACCCGATCCAACTCTGATTTCATCACCGAATAACACTCGCACGACACGGCTTCAAGCTGCTCACGGTTGACGATGGTGACGTGGCCTCTCGTGTATCTGATGATTCCCGCACGCTGGAGAATGCCGGCAGACACGGAAACCGTCGAGCGCCGGGCGCCCAGCATCTGCCCGAGAAATTCCTGTGTGATCATGAATCGATCCGATCCAACGCGATCCTGGCTCATCAACAGCCAGCGGCTGAGCCGCTCCTCGCTCGAGTGGAGCCGGTTGCATGCAGCCGCCTGCGCTATCTGGCCGAAGAGCGCCTGTGTATACCTCTCGACCAGCGTCTGAAAGAGTCGGTTGTTTTGGTACCACTGGAGGAACACCGCTGCATCGATCCGAAGAGCGTGTCCCGCAACCTGCGCAAGAGCGCGCACCGCAAGGCTACCGAAAGGTACGAGGGGGACACCGACGATCCCTTCGTTCCCGATGGTGGCGACCTCGACGATAGCTCCTCCGTGGAGGGCGGTAACCAGAGAGACGACTCCGCCGGTGGGGAAGTAGACGGCATCGATTGCCCCACCGGGTTCGAACAGCACGGTCTTTACCGGGAGGGTAACGTCGCCCAGTACTTCGAGCAGGCGCAGTCGATCTGCCTGGGGCAGCGCGGCCAGAATCCGATTCTCGCCGCGAGAGCCCGACCTGATGCTCTTGGTCGTCGTCACGTCGAGGCCCCCTGGTTACGGGTATGAACTGACGGGGACACCAGCAGAAGGGTCAAGTCTTCGATCGGCATCGGCTTGGCGAAGAGATACCCCTGCGAGACCGAGTATCCAAGGTCGATCAACGTGGAGGCTTCGGCTTCCGTCTCGACGCCGTCAACGATCATGCCCGCACCGATCGCAGCGCTCAAGTGCAATATGGCGCTGGCCATGGAGCGCGCTTCGCATCGGACATCAAGGTCGGTGACAAACGCCCGGTCGAGCTTGATCACATCGACAGGCAGGTTCTGCAGCCGTGCCAGGGACGAATCCGCCGGCCGCCAGTTGACGGATGGACACGTTAACGGCGATGTCCATCTTGTGGGTGCGCTGCAGGTGACGATGGTCACGGCACGCTTGGTCCATGACCCAGGCGCCTATCGAAATGATGAGCCCGCTCTGCTCGGCAATCGGAAGGAACGCCGACGGGGAGATGTTGCCGTGCATGGGATGGGTCCATCGGAGCAGCGCTTCTGAAGCGAAGACATGGCGATCAATGAGGTCAGCGCTCGTTCCCCGGAACCCTTCGGAGCGCGACCCGTGTCAGCCGCTGCGCGTCAAGTATCTCCACCCGCTGGGGCTTGGTCGCCACGATACCCTGGCTGCGGAGGGCGCTGAGTTCGCGACTGACGACCTCGCGCGCAGTGCCGGCTGCGTCGGCGAGTCGCTGCTGAGTGATGTGCGCAATTGCGCGTCCATCATGAGAGGGCAGGGCGATCTCTTCGAGGTGGCGGGCGATACGCGCCGCCGTCGGTAGAGAGCAACTTTCCTGGAGCGCATGGAGCGCATTGGATGCCCAGGTCGCGACGTGCTCCGCGATCAACCAGGGAAGGTTGGGGTGGCGCCCGGCGGCCGCGTGGACGTGCGTCATCGTCAAGAGCTCGACGGTGCTGTCAACGACAGCCTCGGCACTCCACGTGCTGCTGCCACCGAGCAGCGGCGCCAATCCGACCAAATCCCCCCGTCGGCAATAACGGATGGTCGACTGCTGCCCATTTGTCCCCGAGAGGAAGACACGGACGATGCCGGCGCGGATGAGCGCGATCCTTGGTGGCGAGCCCAGGCGAAAGAGGAAATCGCCGGCAGGAACGTATGCGGGCTCGACAATACCCTCGAGCAGTTCCTCCCAGATGGCGCGCCTACTGTCCTGGACGTTCTCGACCAATCCTCGGCGAGGGTACTTGACATCTCGCGACGGGTCTATGACCGGGGTAGCAAATATGGTGACCGAGCGCACATCGGGGCCTCACGTGAATCACCCACAGTCGTTGCTGCGTCGCCGGTGCGGAGCGTCACCAGACACTCGCGACGAGTCGAGTGACCCTTCGTGCAGCGGGCCGGCTGCGTCGGTGCAGACGTCGGCGATACCGAACGGTCTGCCGCCTTAACGCACCAGCAGGATGCTCATATCCCCCGCGCGGGCCTATCGCAGCATGCCATCACGGAAAATGGCGAAGGCTCCGGTCCGCTCGAGGCCAACCTCGCCGGCGAAATGGCCCCCCGCCACAACGGGCGTGTCTGGAGATCCGCCTCCAACACGCCCGTGGTGCGCTACTCCCGCACCGTCACCTCAGTGGCTCGACGGACAGACTGTGTGATGGTCAGGCGGCCTGTGCGCGGTTGTGCGCGGTGGCATCGGTGCCGCCTGTCTGCTCCAGGATCTGCTTGGCGCGTTGCACGTCATCAGGAGAACCGTGCACGACCACGAGCGACTTGCCCGCCCTGAGGTACTCGGTGTACTTGGGGATCTGCTTCTTCGACACGAAATAGCCGACGATCGCGCTCAGCACGCCTGCGCCGACAGCACCCTCGGCTGCGCCGACGACCGTCGACGCCAGTGGTCCGATGGCCAGCACGGGGCCGACGCCTGGGATGAACAGTGCCGCCACGCCAGTGAGCAAACCGAAGAGCCCACCAACCCACGCTCCTGCCGCCGCGCCTGTCTTGGTGATATCACCGGTGGTCACGAACCCGTTGAGCTGGACTTCGCTCTGCAGGCCCTGGCCGATGACCGAAACCCGATCCGGTGGGAAACCGGCCTTGACGAGCTGTTCGATCACCGCAGTGGCGGCATCGACTGTGTCATATACCGCGACGACGCTGTCGTCGGGCAGTGTGGTTGTCTGCGATGGTGCACTGGTGGTTGCAGCATTAGTCATCGAGCGTCTCCTCAATGCGTGAGCGGTGTGGTCTCTTGAACGCGTCCTCAACTCGGGTGGCGACGACCTCGAGCGTGACGGCCCAGCGGTGATTGCTATCAGCCGGCGGCAACAACCGGCGAGGCTCATACCATACGAGCCGGGACTGACCTGCCTCGGGTTCGACGAAGTAGAGGCCGAGCCGTGACTCATCTGGAAGGACCACGATGCAGCGGCCGCGATTGGCGATCTCCTCGAGGACCTCGCGGGCGTCACCGAGCGCGTCCTCGCCCGGAAAGCCATATGAGCTGCTGAGGTGATCGAGCCGGAAATAGCGAGCCCCGAGTGATTGGTTCTGCGTGATGCCTCGCAGCGTCGGTGCCCGCAGGCGCTTGTCCCAGGGTGCCGAAGTGCTCATCGGCCACCGGCACCCGCGCTCTGCGGTTGCGACTGCCGGCCGACCATCTCGGCTTCGCCTGCCGGCGTCGATTCCCCCTGGCTCTTGGTCGAGTCCTGCTGACCGTTGGTTGACTGCGGATTTCGCGAAACCGGAATCTGCTTCGGTTGCGCTGCCGATTGATCGATGGGAATTGAGATCTTGAGCACGCCGTTCTCAAGCGCGGCGTGTGTCTTGTCGAGGACGACTCCGTCCGGAAGAGCAATCTCCCGACGGATCCGGCCTTCGAATCGCTCGTGCCGGATGCAGGTCTTGTCTCGCTGATGGGCCTGTTTGCGGGTCGCGGCCTCGATGACAAGACGCCGCGGCTCAGCTCTGACAGTCACGTCCTCCGGCGCGAATCCTGCGAGCGACATCTCAACCTGCAGGCCCTTCTCATCCTCATGCACATCAATCGGCGCCACGAGCGCGGGTTGCAAATCTCCCAACCGAATCGGGAGACCATCGACCAGGGCTCCACCGAACATCCGATCGAGGTTCTTGTGAAGCGCCATCAAGTCATCGGCGGGATCCCAGGTCACAAGGGTCATAGCTGCACCTCATGGTTGCGTTATCCAGCGTACAGACGCCTAGGACACTAGTCACCAAACGGGACCGTCCGTGTCAAGGTCGCCGGAGGAACCTATCGTGACTGTAAGGAATGAAATGCAGCGCGGGCTGGTCCCGAGTTAGGCAGCGGCTAAAGGTGGTCAGGTGGCTATCAGCGGGTCGAATCGCGCGACATGATCAAACCCTTCATCGCCACGCGGTCCAGAAGGCCAGGCGCGTTTGGCAACGCGACATCTCCAGTTGCAGGGACGGAAGATCGTTGCTGAGGAGTTGACTCTGGACCGGCTCGGCAGTCGCCTCCGGCAGGCCGTTGTAGGTTCGGTCGATGATTCGCGTCTGCACCCTGACGAGCTCCTCATACGCTCCCTGCCAGTACCCGAGCATCGTGGTGGGTGGCGGTCCCAACTCTGTGCCGGTGGTCGCCGATGCTGAAGTCATGGGTTCGGGAACTGCATTCAACTGGTAGCCGCGACCCCGGATCGTGAGAATCAGGTCAGGGTGCCTCGGGTTGAGCTCGATCTTGTGGCGCAGGCGCGAGACGTAGAGTTCGACCTCGGCCTCGCGACCCGGCAGTTCGGCACCCCAGGCGCCGCGAGCAAGCTCGCTGCGGTTGAGGATCCTGTGCGGGTGCGCCATCAGGAACGCGAAGAGTTGCCACTCCGCCGGGCCGAGCACTTGGCGACGGCCGTGCCGCTCGAGCGTGTGATCAGCAAGTCGCACGCGAAGATCGCCGAGGACTGCTACCTGCCCGAGTGCGCGGCGCAGCGGTTCCGCGCGCGCGAGGACGGCGCGCACGGCGAGCTCCAGGTACTCGGGATCGAACGGCTTCTGCACAACCAGCGTTGCTCCCTGGCGTAGCCGGCTCTTGAGCTCGTCCTCGTCGTCCACGAGCACCACGAGTGGACCCGAGAACGTCCTGCGTACGACTGAGAGCGCTGTATCTTCCGGCGGAAGGTCGCGCGAGCTGATGAACACGAGTTGAGCCCCCGCGGCCTCGATTGAGCGCACGAGTTGATGAAACTCCACGTGGGTGCGCGCTTCCCATCCTGCATCTGCGACCAGCGCCGACAACGTCGCCGCATAGGCAGGCGAAGACTCCAGGATCGCAGCCGCCACAGAAGTCCACGACCCGAGCCGCTTCGTTGCGCTAATCAAGCCGCCTCCCGCAGTAATTCCAGCGCCATCTTGCGCTCTTCGGCTGTGTTTCGCAGCGGCGTCTGCATCGACCGGCTGGCACGATCGGTGCGCGGTCTGGCCCACCTCCTCGAGGAACTCGACGGCGCCGGCGTGGCACATGCACTCTCTGGAGACGCGGTGGGTGGCTCGGAGTACGGACCCGCGCGCAGGCGGTGACCGCGCGGCGCTACCGGGTGCCGGTAGCGGCCAAATAGCCGGGGCGTCACCGAACGGCCGCGGCGGTCGAGCCCGAGACCAGAGCGTCCGTAGCTCGTCCGGGGGATCAGGGGTAGCAGGTTCCTGTCTCCGTGCTTCACGGGGCGACCCAGCCGTCGATATCAGTGGTGGTCGAATGCGAGGAACTGGTGCACGGCGCTGACGGCGGCCGATCCTTCGCCGACTGCGGCCGCGACGCGCTTCGTCGAACCTGACCGAACGTCGCCCACGGCGAACAACCCCGGGCGACTTGTCTCGAACGGCAGCGGCCGCCGGCCGAGCACGCTCCAGCGCTCGCCCAGCTGCTCATCGGTAAGCGCACGGTCGGTGAGGATGAAACCGCGGTCGTCGAGCGTGGCACATCCGCACAGCCACGACGACTCGGGGTCGGCGCCGATGAACGAGAACAGCGCCGCGGCCGTGACGCGAAGCTCCCCACCCGATCCTTCGACGCGAACCGCCTGCAACGCGCCGTCGCCTTCCAGCCCGGCGACGTGTGTGCCGGTGATCACCCGGATGCGTGGGTGGGATACAAGGCGGTCGACCAGGTATCGCGACATGTGAGCATTGAGGTCAGCCGCTCTGATGACCAGTGTGACGGCGCTGCCCTTGTCGGCGAGAAACACAGCCGCCTGACCGGCCGAGTTACCGCCGCCAACGACCATAACTGGGCTGCCGGCGCACTGCCGCGCCTCCAGCTCGGTGGCGGCGTAGTAGATGCCATTGGTCTCGAACTCCCCCAAGCGATCCACGGGCAACCTGCGGTACCGCGCTCCCGTGGCTGCAATGACCGCCCGGGCTGCGACGACCGTTCCGTCCGACAGCTCCACCGTGAGGTGTCCGGACTCCTCCCGCAATGCGAGGGCGGTGCAGGGCGCGCTGAGTCTCGCTCCGAACTTCTCGGCCTGCACCAGCCCGCGTTGCGTCAGCTCCGCCCCAGCTATCCCTGTGGGGAACCCGAAGTAGTTCTCGATCCTCGAGCTCGTACCCGCCTGGCCACCGGGCGCGATCATGTCCACGCCGAGGGTGCGCAGCCCCTCTGACGCGCCGTACACCGCGGCCGCGAGACCGGCCGGACCGCCGCCCACGATGACGAGATCGAACGAGCGGTCGGGCAGGTTCTCGAGGGTGAGGCCGAGGTACGACGCGAGCTCGCCGGGCGTTGGCCTGCGCAGCACCTCGCCGGTGGCGATGACGACCGGAAGGTCCGATGGCTCGAGCGAGAAGGCCCGCACGATCTCGTCCACCTGTGAATCGGCATCCGGATCCAGCCACTCATGCGGCAGGCGGGTGCGAGTGAGGAACTCACGGATGCGCATGGTTTCTGGCGAGAAACGGGAGCCGACGACCCGAATGAACACCGCGGCACCGGCGAGAAGGGCCTCGCGCCGCGCCATGAACGCCGCCAGGATCTTGTCGCCGAGCTCGGGCTCCGTGGCGATGACCCGGCGCAGGAGATCCGCCGGAACCGCGAGCACGTCACCCGGTTCGGAAACCCGCGCCGAGACGAACGCCCGCACCCCGGTGAGCAGATTCAACTCGCCGAGGAATTGCCCGGCACGGTAGGTGGCGATCACCTGGTCGTCGGCATCGTCGACGATGATGTCGACGGCGCCCGAGAGGACGATCCAGAAGTCGTAGCCCGGGTCACCCTCGTGGTAGAGGTACTCGCCCGGGGAGACGCGACGGCGGGTGCCGACAGCCTCGAAGATCGCGACCTCGGAGGGGTCGAGGACGGGGAATGCGGATGGGTCCGCCTGCATCAGCACCACGAAGTTTGGTGTTTCCCTTGACGCCTGTGCCCAAACGTGGGGGTGAAGCTCGCGATAATGGCCGCCCTGTCGCCCGTCATGCGCCGCTCAAGCAAAGGCAACCCGAGTGCTCAAGACCACATCTCGGCCGCTGCGATGACATCCACGAATCGGTCCGACGTCGGCGGCCGGAGACTGGACGACGCGGCGCCGACCGCCGGCGTTGATGTCGTCATCGAGGTGCCCAAGGGGAGCCGGAATAAATACGAGTGGGATCCGAAGGTCGGCGCGATGCGACTCGATCGCACGCTGTTCACAGCGACGCGATATCCGGCGGACTACGGCTTCATTGCCGGCACGCTGGGGGAGGATGGCGATCCGCTCGATGCACTGGTCCTGCTCGATGAGCCCGCGTTTCCTGGATGCCACGTCACGTGCCGCCCCATCGGCGTGTTCCTGATGACCGATGAGCATGGCCCCGATGCCAAGTTGCTCATGCTTCCGAGCGCGGACACCCGTGTGGAGTGGCGCGAGCTGGAGGAGGTACCCGCATCGCTGCTCCGCGAGATCGCACATTTCTTCGACATCTACAAGAAGCTCGAGCCGGGGAAAATCACAACGGTCCATGGATGGGAGGGTCGAGCCGAAGCCGAAGCCGAGGTCGAACGAGGACTCGCGCGAGCAGCAGCGAGGTAACGCCGAAGGCGAGGGAGCCGGCTCACGCACACCCAGCCTCGTATAATCCATATGTCATGTAGGTCCGCCTTTCGCGCGCCATCGCAATGAACGAGGAGCAGTCGGGATGAATGCAACGGCGGTCCAGCGAACGTCGACAGGGCAGCTCGCGGATTTCTTCTGCACGCTGCGGCCCGAGGACATCCCCGAGCATGTTCGCGATGATGCGCGCTGGCGGCTCGTTGACACCGTCGGAGTGGCGCTCGCCGGCTCGCGCATGGATTTTGCGGAGATGGTTCGCGGCGTCTTTGCCGACATGGGTGGGAGCCAGGAAGCCACGGCGTTCGCGGTTGGTAATCGGCTACCCGCGGCGCACGCGGGCTTTGTGAACGGCGCGTACGCGCACGGTCCCGACTACGACGACACTCACAGTATTGCAATGGTGCACATCGGTTGCACAGCTGTTCCCTCGAGTCTCGCGATGGCGGAACGCGAGGAAGCAAGCGGTGCCGAGATGCTCACGGCACTCGTCGCCGGAGCCGAGGTGGGACTGCGCATCGGTGCCGCTGCGCCGCATCGCTTTCACCATCGTGGTCTGCATGCCACGAGCGTTGCGGGTCCGTTCACCTCGGCGATGGCCGCGTGCCGGCTGCTGCGTCTCGACGCAGAGCGCACCATCAACGCGCTCGGTCTCGTTGGGAGCCAATCGAGCGGGTTGCTGGTCGGATTGCATGACGGAAGCTGGGTGAAACGCCTCCATCCTGGTTGGAGTGTCCAGGCGGGCATCACGGGAGCGCTCCTTGCCCAGCGCGGCTTTCTTGGCCCCCACGAAGTCCTGGAGAGCCCCTGGGGGCTCTATGGCGTCCTCCTGCACGGGGACGAGCAGCCGTACAACATCGATGAGGTGACCTCCGGTTTGGGCGAGCGCTGGCTGTTGCCCGACACGACGTACAAGCCCTACAGCAACGGCGCCTGGAACCACTCGTCGATGGATGCGGTGGTCGCGCTGATGCACGAGAACGGCCTCAACCACGCGGACATCGCCCGCATCGACGCGGCTGTGCCCGTAGAGTGCATCACGGTCGTGTGCGAACCGCGGGACGCCAAGATCCATCCGCAGACGCCGTACCACATGAAGTTCAGCCTGCCCTACTCGGTGGCGATCGTCGCGGTGCTCGGCCATGCGGATGTCGAGGACTACACGGATGAGGTGCATGCCAACCCGGATATCGCAGACCTGGCAGCGCGCATCTTCTGCCACGGCGATGCCGATATGCCGCCGGCGAGATTTCCGGCGCGGATCACGCTCGAGACCCGCGACGGAAAGCGATTCGAAAAGGACGTGCCGGCGCAGCGGGGCGGTCCGGGGAATCCAATGCACCCCTCGGATCACCGCGCCAAATTCCGTGCCAATGCAGGCCCCAGCCTAGGCGCAGCGCGCACGGATGAGCTGCTCGAGGCGCTCGAGAATGCCTGGGAGTCACCCAGGGTTGCGGACATCACCCGGCTGATCGCGACCCGCGCGTGACCGGTTGATCTTGAGGGTGGAGTTGCCGTAATTCGATTTCGTCCCGATGGTGGACGAGATCTACCGGCAGGTGGCGCAGAGGCCGAGCACGTCCACGCGGTGGCTGTGGGGACGGAAGCCCTGCGCGTCCGCAAGCTGATCGAGCTGCTTGGCAATGGTCTTTTCGAACGAGGCTGATGGCGTCAGGTCGCTCACCTTGCCGCAGTTGGTGCACAGGAAATGGTGGTGGTGCTCCGTGAGATCCTCGGCAAGCTCGAAGCGTGCGAATTCATCGTTGGCGGCCACACTCCGAACGATGCCGGCACTCTTGAGATCGACGAGGTGACGGTAGGCCGAGCTTCGCGGCATCGTCGGAAGCAGCACAGCAATGTCGCCGATGCTGACCGGATGACCGGAGTTCAGCAGCAGCTCGATGATCGCGCGCCGGCCGCCGGTGTACCGCTGGTCGATGCGCCGGAGTCGGTACTCGACCACGGCGTGGAGAGCGTCGCTCATGGCCGAGGCTTCGCTATCGCTGGCATCCTTTTATATGAACACATGACGGCGGACCAGTGCGTCGGACTGGGACTTGTACTGAGACTGAGTCTTAGGATATGCTGACCCGATGCTCCACACAAG
The DNA here is from genome assembly GCA_044450385.1 of Candidatus Dormibacteria bacterium. GTDB lineage: Bacteria > Chloroflexota > Dormibacteria > Aeolococcales > Aeolococcaceae > Palsa-851. The sequence continues at coordinate 23,105 of JBIOIZ010000018.1, read as the reverse complement.
TCGCCTGTCAGCACCGACACCAGGCCCCCGGCGTCGCTACGGGGTCATCGCCGCCATCGCCGGCGCGACGCTCCTGGTCACCGCCTGCGGCGCCGGTTCACCGGCAGCCGCGTCGCCGGGAGTGATCAACGCCATCGGGACAGAGAATGAGTATGCCAACGTGATGAGCCAGATCGGCGGCTCGTACGTGCACGTGACGTCGATCCTGAACAACCCCAACACCGACCCACACACGTACGAAGCCAGCCCGAGCGTGGCACAGGAGGTGAGCGCGGCGCAGTTGATCGTGCAGAACGGTGTCGGGTACGACAACTTCATGAACACCATCGAGTCGGGGTCGCCGAACTCGAGCCGGAAGGTGCTCGTTGTCCAGGATCTGCTCGGCCTCCCGGCGAGCACCGCCAATCCACACCTCTGGTACGCACCTACCACGATGCCGAAGGTTGCGCAGGCGGTCGCGAGCGCGCTGGCCGCGCTCCAACCGCCCCACGCCTCATATTTCCAGGCCCAGCTGCAGAAGTTCGACGCCTCGCTGACGCCATGGTTGACCGCAATCGCGGGGTTCAAGACGGCGTACGCCGGCACGCCGGTCGCGACCACCGAGCCGGTCGCGGACTACCTCCTCCAGGCAATGGGCGCAGACAATCTCACGCCCTTCCCGTTCCAGGCCGACATCATGAACGGCACGGACCCGGCACCTGAAGACATCTCTCTGGAAAACGGCTTCTTCACCAGCCACCGGGTGAAGGTCTTTTGCTACAACCAGCAGGTGACGAGCGCGCTGACGGTCTCGATCCGTCTCAACGCTGTGCATGCGGGTGTGCCCATTGTCGGCGTCTACGAGACCATGCCCACCCCCGGCTACGACTACCAGACGTGGATGCTCGCTGAGGTCCGGGCCATTGAAAGAGCTGTGAGCCAAGGCGTCTCGACCGAGCACCTCTGATGGACCTGGTGCAGGCACCTCCGCGGGACGAGATCCTGCATGTCGACCAGGTGAGCGTGGCGCTTGCAGGCCGGCAGGTTCTCGAGGATGTGAGCTTCAGCGTCCGCGCGGGGGAGTTCACGGGGGTGATCGGCTCCAATGGAGCAGGCAAGACGACGCTGCTCCGCGTGATCCTCGGCCTGCAGCGCCCCGGCTCGGGTATCGTCACCATGCCGACGCAGCCACGCGCCCGGCGTGGACGCTCGATCGGGTACGTCCCCCAGAAAGTCCTGCTCGATCCCGAGATGCCCATGCGCGCGTGGGACCTGGTTGCGCTGGGGCTGGACGGGAACCGCTTCGGGGTGCCGATCCGATCGCAACATCGTCGGCAGGCGGTCGACGAGATGCTCAAGGCGGTCGACGCCGAGCGATTCGCCAATGTGCGCGTTGGCCACCTCTCCGGCGGAGAGCAGCAGCGGGTGCTGATCGCCCACGCACTGGTCAGTCGCCCTCAGTTGCTCCTCCTCGACGAGCCACTGGCGAACCTCGACCTGGGCAGCAGCCAGGAGGTTGTGACCCTCCTCGGTCGCGTGGCCGCAGAGCAGGGGGTCGCGGTGCTGCTCTCCGCGCATGAGTTGAATCCGCTGCTGCCCGTCATGGATCGAGTGGTCTACATCGCCGGTGGCAAGGCGGTCAGCGGTACCGCTGACGAGGTGATACGCGGCGACGTGCTCAGCCGCCTCTATGGGCGTCACGTCGACGTCCTCCGAGTCCACGGCCGGATTCTGGTCGTGGCAGGAGAGGAGAACGCGGACCTTGCGGCGCACGAGGCCGACGTCGTGGTCGGTGCAGGCTGATCTCGTCGATGGGCCAGTTCGTCACCTGGATCTTCGAGCCGGGGTTCTTTGCCAGTCAGCCGGTGCAGGTGGCGATCCTCATCGGCACCGCCACAGCGATCGTCTCCGCGATCGTCGGAGTCTTCACGGTCATGCGCGGCCAGTCCTTTGCGGGTCACGCGCTGACGGACGTTTCCACGGCAGGTGGGTCGGGTGCCTTTCTCCTCGGCCTCAGCCCGCTTTTCGGGTTCGTGGGCCTCGGTGTGATCGGTGCGTGCGTCATGGAGCTGATCGGCATTCGCCGGGTTCGCGGGCGGGACCTCGCGACCGGGATCATTCTCGGTGCCTCCATCGGTCTGGCGGCGCTCCTGCTGTATCTCGACACGAGCTCGGGCGCCACGACGGGCGCGACACAGCAGATCCTGTTCGGCTCGATCTTCACGATCGAGACCTCGACGATCCCGATCGTCATCGCCTTCAGCGTGATTGCGCTCGGGATCATCGTCGCCGTCTACCGTCCCCTGCTTCTGAGCTCGGTGAGCAACGACATCGCCGCCGCCAAAGGGGTTTCGCTCCGGCTGATCGGGTTGCTGTTCATGCTTGCGCTGGCGGTATCGGTCGGCCTGTCCTCACTGACCATCGGCGCCATCCTGTCCACGGCGCTGCTCGTCGGCCCCGCCGCCACCGCGTTGCGGGTGACTGCGAGGCTGGGGGTGGCGCTCATCCTTGCCTGCGTCATCGGCGTCGGGGTGACCTGGCTCGGCGTGCTGCTTGCCTACGACAGCTATTACTGGGGATCGAGCCGCCAGGGCTTTCCGGTCAGCTTCTTCATCGTTGCCCTCGTGTTTGTCCTCTACGTCATCTCCGGCTTCTCCGGCATTCGTGATGTGACGTCGCGCCGAGAACGGGCCGTGTTGCAAGGAGCCGAGGCGTGAACGCGCGCAGGCTCGACGTCCGGCTCAGACGAGAGGGCTGAGCCATGTTCTCGGACTTCATGGTCAACGCCTGGACGATCGCGACCATAGTGGCGGTCATCGCAGGAATCGTGGGCTTCTTCGTGGTGCTGCGTGGTTCTGCGTTTCCCGCGCACGCGATTCCCAACGGAGCATTCGCCGGCGCAGCTGCCGCGAACGTTTTCGGATTGAACACCCTGCTCGGCCTCGGTGTGTGCGCCGTCCTCGCGGCCCTCGGGATCGGCGCTCTCGGCAGGCGCGGGCGCCAGGATGTGGTCACCGCGCTCGCCCTGGTGTTGATGCTCGCAATCGGCGCTGTGTTCCTGAGCCGCAGCAGTGAGTACGAACCCCAGATCTATTCGCTGCTGTTCGGTGAGATCCTCGGTGTGAGCACGACCGAGATCCTCCCTGTCGTTGCGCTCGGTATCGTCTGCATTGCGGCGGTGGCATTTCTCTACCGCCCGCTCCTGCTGTCATCCATCCTTCCGGAAATCGGCGAAGCCAAGGGCGTGAGCGCCCACCGAATCGAGATGGCATTTCTCGTGGTCGTCGCGATTGCCACCGCCATGACCGTTCCCGTCGTCGGGGCGCTGCTCATCTTCAGCTTGATGATCGGCCCTCCCGCGGCGGCACGGTCGTTCACCGACCGCCCGCTCCTCGCAATCCTCCTGTCGATAGGCATCGCATTGATCACGGTGTGGAGCGCCATCGCCATCTCCTACCTTTCCAACTGGCCGATCGGGTTCTTTGTGGGCGCGATCAGCGCTGTGTGCTATGGCATCGGCCGAGGTTGGGTCGCGGTTCGCCGCGGCCAGGCGGTGCGTGCAGCAACGCGCCGTGAGCTTGCCGTCTGACCGCTCCTTCAGAACCACCATCGGCGTGGCGCACAAGTTCCTGTCGCCGGTGCGCGCCAGTGACGAAGCGCCATCGGACGACGGCGTATCGGAACCGCCGGGTAGCCTGGATTGGTGCTGCAACGTCTGACGATCTCGCGAATCCTCAGCGTCCTGGCCGTGGTGCTGTGGCTGGGGGTGGTGATTCCGATCGCGAGCATCGAGATCTCGCTGCTCATCTCGCCGGCTCAAAACGTCGAGGCCGGGGGGCAGTCGCTGGCGCTGAGCGCCGGACCCTCCGTGTCGACGTCCGGGCCGGGAACGCTCGAGCTCTTCGGACAATCCATCCCGACCACTCAGCAGTTCTCTGGACCAATCCGGCCGCGCCTCCTCTGGGCCGAGGTCACCCATTACGACGAGTTGCTCCAGGCGTTGCGCCAGCCGGAACATCTTGGCCAGGATCTTCGCGGCGGCTGGAGCGCGTACTTCACGCGCGAGCTGCTCATCGCCGTGCTCGTCGCCGTGGTCCTTGCGGCACTCAGCTTTGCGCTGCTGCGACGGCGCTGGCAGGCGATCGTGATGGGGATGGTCGTGGCCGGTGTGGTCACGGGTGTGGTCGGCGCCAGCGCGATCGGCAGCGCAGCGCAGGGATTGCAACAGCTCTCGCAGTTGCGCACGCTCGACCAGCTCGTGGGTCGCGCGCCGCTTGCGGTTGACACGAGCAGTCACAGAGGCTCGACCCCACCCGCGAGCACGGTCGTCATCGGTGACTCCACTGCGGCGGGCGCTGGGAACCCGCCGGTCCCGCATGCCAGTGCAGAGGACATCGCGTGCCGCCGGAGCAGCGACAGTTATGCGGTCGATATCGCAGGAGTGAACCACAGCACCGTGGTCAATCTCGCGTGCACCAATGCGTCGATCGAGAACGGCCTGTTCGGGAGCGAATTCATCAACGGGGTGCTCGTGCCGTCGCAGCTTGGAAAATTGGAGGCGATGCACGGCGTCAAGACCGTGATCGTCAGCATCGGCGCCAACGAGATGCACTGGACACAGTTGATGGAGCTGTGCCTGGTGGCGCCGCAATGCGATGACAGCGCGTCAGCTGCGTGGTTCCTTCAGGCGCTCGACAGCTTCACCATCGATTACTACGACCTGCTCCAGCGACTCGCGGCGCTCCCAGGGTTGCCCCGGGTCATCATCAACGAGTACTACGACCCGCTCCCGGCACAACCGGACTGCACCGGTCACCCGGTCGTCACTGCCGCCAAATCGTCAGTGCTCCTCAGCCGGTTGACGACATTCAACACAGTGCTTGCGGACGGTGCGGCCAGCTTCGGGTTCGACGCCGTGGCACCCAGCTTCGCCGGCCACGAGCTCTGCACGGCGCAATCGTTCGTGCAGGGTCTGAGCGACCCCGCGCCGCTGCATCCCACCGCGGCCGGGGAGATCGCCATCGCACTGGCGGATGAGCAGGCGCTGCTGAACCCCGAACCGCCCCGCCCGACCGGCGCCGCCTCCCCGAGTCCCTCGTAAGCTACGACGCGACGTCAAGGGCACGTCCCTCGGCGTTCCATTTCGAACCACGGAGGAAGTCCCACGTGGCACCCGCGCCGGCATCGTTCGATTACCACGGGGCGCTCGTGGTGATCGAAACGGATGCCGGAGAGATCGTATTCATCCATCCTCCCGGTGGCGATCCTGGCGCGTCCGCGTCACTCCCGAGCAACCCGTGCGAGCTGGGCGAGCCGCCGAAGGCCGCCGCCGTTCGCATGGCACGAGAGATGACCGGGCTTGACGTCACAGTGGTCCGCGAATTCGTCACGTTCATTCAGCGAGGCACACCGACCGGCACGATGCTGGCGCATGGCTACGTGGCGCGCGCCATCGGCGGGTCGCTCGTCGAGGTCGGGCCCGAGGGTCCCGTCCGCGCCTATCCGATCGATGCGCTTCCAACGATCATTCCGATCCGAGTGGCGAACCAGCGCGTGCTCGACGCCTATCTGGAGCAGCGCGGTCGAGGCTGAGGGCCAGCGGTGCCATCCAGGCGACCGCCGCCCGTATCGTGCAGGCGGATGACTCGAGGCGACCCGCCGGCGAGGGCCGTGACCGCAGCAGGCTTCGCGGTCTTCCTGCTCCTTGGGATCGTGATCGCGTCCTACGGCCCGTCGATTCCGCACATCACCCGCCAGTTCGATGTGAGCGTGAGTGTCGCGGGACTGATCGTCACCGCGAACTTTCTGGGCGAGGTCGTCGGGCTCATGGCCCTGGGGCTGACCCATGCTAAATGGCGCCTCGGTCAGCGCCTCACGGTCAGCGCATCGCTCTTTAGCGTCGGGCTATTCGCGGCGGCGGTGGCACCGACCTGGGCGTTGTTGCTCCTGGCCGTGTTCGTGCTCGGCGTCGGCGCGGGGGGTCTCGTTGTGCTCATCAACCTGTACTACGCGACCAGGTATGGACGCCGAAGCCCCGCGATGGTGAGCCTCGTCAACACCGCGTATGGCACCGGCACGTTCATCGGGCCCGCGGCGGTGGCCGTGACACGTGGGTACGTGGGCGTGTATGTCGCTGTCGGCGTCGGTGTGCTCGCCTGCCTGGTGTTTCTCCGGCGAGCTGTGGACGGAGCGGCCTCGCCGGAGCTCGCACCGCCGGTGCTGAACGCGCGGACGCTCGGTCTCGTCATCACCTTCGCGTTGCTGCTCCTTCTCTATGAGGGGCTGGAAGCCGGTATCGGAACCTGGGAAGCGACCGATCTCGTGAGCCTCGGCTCGACGGCACAGTTCGCCGCCGCGGCGACCTCGCTGTTCTGGGCAGCGTTCACCCTCGGGCGAGTGCTCACCGCGCCGCTGGCGGTGCGCTGGCCGCCGCAGCGAATCCTCGTGCCCTCGTTCGTGATCAGCACGCTGCTGCTCCTCGGCATCCGCGCGCACCTCTCGCCGCCGTTGACGTTCGCGCTCGTCGGGCTCTGCGCCGCGCCGGTCTTCCCCGTGGTCCTGTCGTGGATGACCAGGGTGATCCCCAACGCGATCACCCTGGTGACCTACGCGATCCTCGGCGCCGTCATCGGCAGCGCGCTGGTACCGGCGGCGCTCGGCGGACTGATCAGTCTCGCTGGTGCCGCGCAACTGCCACTTGGCGCAGCGGCGTGCGCGGTCGCGTCCCTCGGGATGGTCGGCGTGATCTCACTGCGGCTCCGCACCTGAGCTCAGGGTTCAGGCGCAGTCACCACGACGGCGATCCAGAGAATTCTGTCGCCCTTCTGCAGAGTTGCGAGTGCCGGGATGCCGTCGGTCACCTGCCCGAAGATGTCGTAATTGCGGCCGACGCCGCTGCTGTCGCCCAGGCTCATGAAGAACTGGCTGCCCATCGTTCCCGGGGTGGCGCTGTACATTGCCACCGCACCGAAGAGGTACTCACCGACGACAGCATCCGATTTCAGCGAGTATCCGGGGCCACCCGTGCCGCTGCTCGTGGGATCGCCGGCCAGCGCGAGCGAGGCTTGCCCCGGGCATGGCGTGCCTGCGGCGTCGGGACACACCTGGTAGAACGAGAGACCATCGTAGAAACCCCGCTGTGCGAGGTAGACGAAGTCGTTCACGGCCTTCGGTGCGAACTCTGGTCGCAGGCGCAGCGAGATGATCCCGCGGCTCGTTGAGATGTACGCGCAGTAACCCGTGTTCCGCTTGATGACCGTGCTCGGTGCAGCAGTGTATTTGCGTAACGGACTGATCACGGCTTCGTGCGCGGGCGGTCCCGGACATGTCACAGCCGTCTGGATCGAAGCGAGATGTGTCGGATTCGCGGGGACGACAGCGGTGCTGCAGCCGGTAATCACGACTCCCGCGCACGCGACTGACATCAGATATCGAGAGTTGCGAATTAACGTTGTGAGTAATCCCTGTGGCGGCATTGGCGACCCAGTGTACGCAGTATTCACCGAATCCCATAACGTTGTGTACTGCAGCCGACATATAGCGGGAAATCGTTGGTACGCAAGGCAACAGACAATGTTCCAAAGCTGAGATGGAACTTGACATTGTTGACAGTAGCTCTCAAGCTCCAGCACGAGGGGTCTCGTCGCTATGACGGAGGCCGGTCGTGGATCACGTTCGAAATCGAGACCAGGTTGGAGGGCATCGACGTTGGTTTGTCGGCGCCGGATTATCATTGCCGCTGGCGTTAGCGTTGTCGCAGACTCTGCCTGCACACGCCACCGCGCCAGTACAAAGCGCGTTCACGCCGGTGACACCGGTCCGCGCCCTTGACAGCCGTACAACGGGCCAGGCTACGTATCACCTGAGCGGTTCAAATGAGACCGACACGTGGCAGGTGACTGGCGCGAACGGAATCCCGGCGGGTGCAACAGCCATCGTGCTGAACCTCACCGTCACCAACGTCACCGCGCCGTCGTTCCTTGCGGCGTACCCAGCTGCTGCGGGGTCGCCTCCTGCGATCTCGAACATCAACACCAACCCCGGCAAGACGTCGAACACCACGGTCGTCGTGCAGTTGAGCACGGGTGGGGCAATCGACATCTTCAACCAGGCCGGCAGCGCTGACATCATCCTCGATTACTTCGGCTACTACGCCGCTGTCACCACCACCGCCGGACCAACTGGCCCGACCGGAGCGACGGGCGCGGCTGGACCGCAGGGTATTGCCGGGCCGCAGGGTGCAGCCGGTGCACAGGGTGTTGCCGGAGCCTCGGGAGCACAGGGCGTTCCCGGAGATACAGGAGCGCAGGGTGTTGCCGGGCCGCAGGGTGCAGCCGGTGCACAGGGTGTTGCCGGAGCCTCGGGAGCGCAGGGCGTTGCCGGAGATACGGGACCGCAGGGTGTTGCCGGGCCGACCGGCGATGCCGGACCGACGGGATCCGCCGGGCCGACCGGTAGTGACGGAGCTACGGGAGCACAGGGCATCGCTGGACCGACCGGCGCGTCAGGAGCTACCGGAGCGACGGGACCAATCGGGCCATCGGGTGGACCGATCGGACCCACAGGCGCGACGGGTGCTGATGGGGCTACGGGAGCGACCGGGGCCACTGGTGCTGATGGAGCCACAGGCGCAGGCGGAGCAACGGGTGCCGCTGGACCTGCCGGGAACACCGGAGCCACCGGGGCTGTCGGACCCACCGGATCCGTTGGACCTGCCGGAATCGCCGGACCCACCGGAGCCAGCGGTGCGACGGGCATCGCGGGACCAACCGGGTCGACCGGGCCTGCCGGTAACACCGGAGCGACGGGCGCCGTCGGAGCTGGTGGGCCGACCGGACCTACCGGAAGCGTCGGACCGACTGGACCAATTGGAACCACTGGCGCGGCCGGAGCCACCGGGACGACCGGAGCTGCGGGTGCAACCGGGACCGCGGGCGCGACCGGGGCCACCGGAGAAACCGGACCTGCTGGTGCCAGCGGAGCGACCGGTGCTGCGGGACCGACCGGGTCTGCCGGAGCCACAGGAGCGACCGGAGCTGCGGGAGCGACGGGCGCGACCGGCGCACCAGGAGCTATCGCGATCTACAACGCAGGCGGCACGCTGCTGACCAATACACACGCCGTCATGGGAGTGGGCGTTGTTGGGAGTGCGGTCACTCTAACGAGCCCGGCATCATTCGCGTCCGCAACCTCTTACACCTGCTACGGGTCCGACACCCCGAATCCGGGAGTAGATGTGGTCTTCACCTACGCGTCCGGCACGGCATTCACGCCGAACGATGCCGGTTCGGGTGACGCCGTCCGATTCATCTGCATCGGTAACTAACTCGATGCACATGGTCGCTTCACTGGACTGATCGCAACGGCTCGGGTACGTCCCGCCCCTGGCACGGTGTCGTGCACAGGTGGCGGGGCGGCCCGGGCCAGCGCTCGAACCATTTGTGTTTGGTGGACTCCGAACTGACTACAACGCATGACATCTGCGGCACAGCGCCAGGGTTCACACGGCGCGTGATTGCGCTGCGGAAGCACCCGGTCGCGGCTCTGGCGCTTGCGCCGTTGCTCGCGGGCATCGCGGCCTGCGGGACTTCCCCGGCGACACCGGCCCAGGCGGCGACAACCCTTGTGACGCAGGGACTGAAAGCGCAACTTTCGGGTGATCTCGCGACCGCAGCGAGCGACTACCAGCAGGCGATTCACCTCGACGGCAGCAACATGGTCGCTCACTACGACCTCGGTACCGTGTTCGATCAGCAGCGCAGCACCGCAGCAGCTGTCGCTCAGTACCAGGCCGCGCTGGTCATCAACCCGACCTTCCCCGACGCGCTCTTCAACCTTGCTGTGGACACGGCCGGCACCAATCCGCAGAGCGCCACGGTGCTGTACAGCAGGGTGGTGGCGCTGCAACCGACCTTTGCAGCGGCATGGCTCAACCTGGGCTTTGCGCTGATGAGCCAGGGTCAGGCAGCCCAGGCAAAGGCAGACTGGGCAAAGGCAATCGTACTCGACCCCACGCTTGCCACGCGCCTTCCCAAGGCGACGTCGACGCCGTCTCCGTCGCCGACCGCCACGCCCAAGCCGTAGCCGGGCAGCAAGCACGGACGATCGCATTGCCACACGCCGGATACCGACAGACAACCACCCGCGTACGGGGTGAGCGCGCACTGATCGGGACGATGCGGCCACAACCGCGCAGCGTGAGCGCTGTGCCCGCGGAACTCGTCGTCTCACCAAAACGCAGACACTCCTGGTGGCATCTCGCGCCATGGGTCTTTGTCGCCGGTGCCTGCGCGTTTGGCCTGGCAACACTCGCGGGGGAGCTGGCGATCGTCCAGCCGGTCAACGACGAGACATTTCACTACGAGATGGTGCGCTGGGCCGCGCAACAGATACAGCACGGTAATGCGCTCCCGCTCGACGGCTGGTTTCCCTATCTGAACCTCGGGGTGGCTCAGTTCTCCCACTACCAGAGCCTTCCGCACCTGATCACCGCGTACTTCTCGCTGGTCTTCGGCACCGACAACGCAGAGCGGTGGGCGGGATACCTTGTGTTCGCGCTCTTCCCGATCAGCGTGTATGCCGGCAGCAGGCTGCTTGGGTGGTCCTCATGGGCTGCCGGCAGCGCCGCACTCGTGTCGCCGCTGCTGGTCAGCGTCACCGGGTACGGCTACGAGTCGTTCAGCTACACGTGGCTGGGGAACGGGCTCTGGTCGCAGGAATGGGGCATGTTTCTGCTCCCGCTGGCATGGGGCTTCTCGTGGCGAGCGATCAACGGCACGGGGCGCGGCCTCTATGCGCTCGCGGCACTGGCTGTCGGGCTCACGATCGCGATGCATTTCCTCACCGGGTATTTCGCGCTGCTGTCGATCGGCGTCTTCGCGATTGTGGTGTGGCGTGGCCTGCTACCGCGCCTTGGACGTGCTGCCCTGGTCTTCGGCGGCGCGGCCCTCGTCGCATCGTGGGTGGTGGTGCCGTTGATCACGGACGCCGCGTACTTCAATGCCAGCGAGTTCAACACCGACACGTTCTGGTTGAACTCCTGGGGTGCGCCGCAGGTGCTCGGCTGGCTGTTCACTGGTCAGATCTTCGACGCGGGCAGATTTCCGATTGTGAGCCTGCTCGTGGCGCTTGGCACCGGTGTCTGCGTGTGTCGCTTTCGCAACGATGCTCGAGCCCGTGCGCTGCTCGGACTCCTGGCACTCAGCCTGCTGCTGTTCTCCGGGCGACCAACGTTCGGGTTGATCCTGAACCTGCTTCCGGGGAACAGCGACCTGTATCTCCACCGCTACATCATGGGAGTCCAGTTGTCGGGCGTGATGCTCGCCGGCGTGGGTATCGCGTGGGCGGGTGAACGTGCTCTTTCCCTTGTGCGCCGGTGGAGGCCGCGCATCCGTCTCGTACCGGTCATCGCGGGCCTCATGGGTGGGGCAGTCCTGATCACGCTGCCTGCATGGTTCGATCGCGCCACGTATGCGGCGACGGATAACACCAGCATCTCGCTGCAGATCGACAATGACCAGACGGATGGCGCGGCGCTCGATGTGCTCATCAACGACATCAACAGCCGTGGTGGCGGACGCGCCTATGCCGGCCTGCCTGGGAACTGGGGACGGCAGTACGAGATCGGTCAGGTCCCGGTGTACGAATACCTCGCGGACCACAGCGTCGACGAGTTCGGATACGTGCTGCGCACCCCGTCGATCGTTGCCGACAATGAGGCGTACTTCAACGAGCACGATCCCGCGCAGTATCGGCTGTACAACGTCCGCTACATCCTCACACCGAGCGGGATGGCGTCCCCGGTTCCTGCAACGCTGATTGCGACCAGCGGCCGGCACCGGCTGTGGCTGGTCGCCACCACCGGGTACATCCAGGTCGTCGACACTGCGGGCGTCGTCGAAGCCGACCGCACCGACATGGCGTCACAGATGCAGCCTTTCCTGCGCTCCGTAGCGTTTCGATCCGGCGAGCTGGCGACGGTTGCATACGATGGCGGCGCACCGGCGACGCCAACGCTCCCTATCGATGCAGCTCCAACCACCCAGGCGGGCACCAGCACCGACGTGTTCGTCGAGACCCAGAACGGTTACTTCGCCGGTGACGTGACCGCGAACCGGACCGCGGCGGTTGTGCTCAAGGCGACGTTCGATCCGCGCTGGCATGTCATCGTGGACGGGAAGGCGGCGGTGCCATACATGGTCGTCCCCGGGTTTGTCGCTGTCACGGTCGCGCCTGGGCGGCATGTGGTCGTCTTCCAGTACGTCTCGTACTCACATTACGCGCTGCTGCTCGGCATCGGCGGAGTGACCCTGCTCGGCCTCGGGTTTGGCCCGTGGCTCTGGCGGAGGCGAGGCCGTCGCACCTGGCTGCGGCGCTTCGGTCAGCTGCAACGGGGACAACCGTGACGCGTCTCCTCGAACTCTCGATCCTGATGCCGTGCTTGAACGAAGCCGAGACGATCGGCAAATGCGTCGACCGTGCACGTGCTTCGATCGCGAAGATGGATCTCCGCGCGGAGGTCCTGGTCGCGGACAACGGCAGCACCGATGGCTCGCAACAGATTGCGCTTGCCCACGGAGCCAAGGTCATCACCGTCGATGAACCCGGATATGGTGCGGCGATCCGGGGCGGCGTCGCGGCATCGTCGAGCCGGTTCATCATCATGGGCGACGCCGACGAGAGCTACGATTTCGGTGAGATTCCGCCAATCCTCGAGCGTTTGCGGTTCGGTGATGACCTGGTCATGGGCAACCGCTTCGCGGGCGGGATCGAGAAGGGCGCCATGCCATGGTCGCATCGCTGGATCGGCAATCCGGTGCTGTCGCTGACCGGAAGGATCTTCTTCTCATCGAGCGTTCGCGACTTCCATTGCGGGTTGCGCGGTTTCAGCGTGGACGCCTTCCGGCGCATGCGGTTGAACACCACCGGTATGGAGTTCGCGAGCGAGATCGTGGTGAAGGCATCGCTGGCAAGCATGAAGGTCAGCGAGGTTCCGATCTCGCTGCACAAGGACGGCAGGACTCGGGCGCCGCATCTTCGGACGTGGCGCGACGGGTGGCGGCATCTCCGGTTCCTGCTGCTGTTCTGCCCGCGCTGGCTGTTTCTGATCCCGGGATTCGCACTCATGCTCGCGGGGTCGGCGATGACGTTGTGGCTCCTCGGCGGCACCCGGTACGTCGGCTCAATCGGCCTTGACATTCACACGATGCTGGTCACGGGCGTGAGCGCACTGCTTGGGTACGAGTTGGTGCTGTTCGGGGGGTTCATCAAGGTCTTCGGGATGCGAGCAGGCTTCCTGCCCGCAGATCATCGGATGGAGCAATTCTTCAAGGTGGCCACGCTCGAGAAGGGCTTGCTCGCCGGGGCGATTCTCACTGCGACGGGGTCCGTGCTTGTGCTCGCCGCCGTGGTGAGCTGGGGTCGAAGCGGTTACGGCCCACTGGACACTGAGGCGTCGATGCGGCCCTTGATCGTCGCGATGCTGCTCATCGCCGCGGGTGTCCAGACCATCTTCGCCAGTTTCGTGATGAGCATGCTTGGCATCAGAGAGACCGTTGTCAAGGCATCGCCGGTAGTCATGGAGCCCCGAGAGGCGATTTCCGTCGTGGGGGTTGCGCGATGAGGCACATGCAGCCTCCACGCGGCCGGCACTAATGCTGTCGGACCGGGTTCACAGCAGATACGTGGCCGGTCGGCGCGTGCGCGTCCTGGCCGACAACCTCACCCCAATGATCCCGCCTGGGGCGAGCGTGCTCGACATCGGTTGTGGCGACGGCGCGGTCGGCAGCGCCATCGCGATCAGACGGCCCGACATCTCGCTGATGGGAGTTGAGGTTCTCATCCGTCCGCAAACCAGGATTCCTGCCACGCCGTTCGATGGACTGACACTGCCGTTCCCGGATCGTGCGATTGACGTCGCGCTTCTCGTCGATGTCGTCCATCACGCGTCTGACCCGCGGCGCCTGCTGGTGGAGGCGGCTCGGGTGGCGGCCACCGCGGTCATCGTCAAGGACCACTACCTGCGTGGGCTGTTTGCTGGACCGACGCTCGCCCTCATGGATCGCATCGGCAATGCGCGGCACGGGGTCGCCACGCCGTTCCACTACTGGACGCCGAACCAGTGGCGCGACGCGTTCATGCTGATGAACGCCACCGTGCGTGCGGAGCGCACGAGTCTCGGCTTGTATCCTCCGCCTGCTCGGTGGATCTTCGAGCGTTCAATGCACTTCGTTGCGCTGCTCAGCGTGGGGGAGCGGGCGTTGTGAGCGCCGGATTTGCAACGCTTCTGAGCGGAGGCTGTGCCGACGTCGGCTTTTGCGCGGCGCAACATATCGTTCTGGCTCAGGGTGGGGCAATGCTTTCAGGCGACATCACGTCATGACCGGCCGTCAATCGACCCCAAGGCAGGATCCGCTGCCGCCGGACGTCGGCTTCGGTGAGCTCATGACGAGGATGATCTCCGCCAACCGGATCGAGAAGGCGAAGCGCGACAGGAGCGACGGAGTCAGCCGCACCCAGCTGCGGGATGCGAACGAACCACGGGGGACGCCCGACAGCCCCGCGGCGTGACCATCGCCGCGAGCCTCGACGCCTGAGCCGCGTCCTACAGCAACTCGGCCCAGGCGAGACGACGCCCCACACGCCCGCGCTGTGCCAGACACGGACTCCGGCCGCCGGCCTTAGGCTGCCCCGGCGGGAACCTTGGGCAGCTCCGCAAGCGCGATGTCGAGTCGCTCCTGCGGAAGGTCCACATCCTGCAGCTTGCCCGCGAAGTACGCGTCGTAGGCGCCCAGATCGAAATGTCCGTGGCCCGAGAGGTTGAACAGGATCACGCGCGAATCGCCGGCCTCGCGAGCCGCAGCGGCCTCCTGGGCCACTGCGCGAAGTGCATGCGACGGCTCCGGTGCGGGGAGGATCCCCTCACTGCGCGCGAATCGCACCGCCTCCGCGAAGCATTCATTCTGCTTGTACGCGCGCGCTTCGATGAAGCCGTTCTTCACGAGCAGGCACAGCGACGGTGCGTCGCCGTGATACCGCAGGCCGCCGGCATGAATCGTGTCGGGAATGAAATTGTGGCCAAGCGTGAACATGGGCACGACCGGTCCCATGCCTGCGGTGTCACCGAAGTCGTAGGCATAGAGACCGCGCGTCAGCGTGGGACAGGCCGCCGGCTCGGCGGCGATGAAACGGGTCGTGGTCTTGCCGGAGATGCGGTCAGCAAGGAACGGATAGGCCAGGCCGGCGAAATTCGAACCCCCGCCGACGCATCCGATGACGACGTCCGGATAGGCGTCAGCCATTTCCATCTGCTTCTGGGCTTCCTGCCCGATCACGGTCTGATGGAGCAGGACGTGGTTCACGACCGATCCGAGCGAGTAGTGGCTGTCGTCACGCGTCGCCGCGTCCTCGACCGCCTCTGAGATGGCGATACCGAGGCTCCCCGGTGACTCGGGCTCCTTGGCGAGCACGCTGCGCCCGAACTCGGTCTGATCGGTCGGGGAGGGGAGAACCTTTGCGCCCCATGTCTCCATCAGAGCGCGGCGGTACGGCTTCTGCTGATACGAGACCTTGACCATGTAGACCATGACCTCGAGGCCGAAGAGACCGCCGGCGAAGGCGAGTGCCGATCCCCACTGGCCGGCGCCCGTCTCAGTGGTCAGGCGCTTGATGCCCTCCTCGGCGTTGTAGTACGCCTGCGCGACGGCAGTGTTGGGCTTGTGCGACCCCGCGGGCGATGTCCCCTCGTACTTGTAGAAGATCCTCGCCGGGGTGTCGAGCGCCTTTTCCAGACGACTGGCGCGATAGAGGGGGGTGGGGCGCCACAGCTTGTAGATGTCCCGGACTCGATCGGGGATCTCGATCCAGCGCTCGGTGGACACTTCCTGGCCGATGATCGCCATCGGGAAGATGGGTGTCAGATCCGGAGGAGTCAATGGCTCAAGCGTCCGGGGGCTGAGGAACGCCCCGAGCGGCTCAGGGACGTCGGCGAGGATGTTGTACCAGTGCGACGGCAGCTCGTCTTCCGCCAGCAAGAACTTCGTCGTCATTCATTCCACCTCTGCCACTCGCTCTGACGCGTGCACGGAGGATACGCCGCGTGTGGCGGGAAGTCATAGCGGGCGCAACCGCGCCGTGACGGGTGCTACTATCATGAGAAGGTAACTCTCAAATCGAGGTGACAGTCATGAATGCAGCGGGCGCGCGCAGGTGGTGGGCACTGGCTGCGGTGAGCCTCGGAGTCCTGGCTGTCGGTCTGGATGGAACCGTGCTCACGGTGGCACTGCCGACGCTTGCCAGGGCGCTCCACGCATCGGAGTCGGATCTGCAGTGGTTCACCTCCGGGTACTTCCTTGTCCTGGCGGCGGCGATGCTGCCCGCAGGCTTGCTCGGCGACCGCTTCGGGCACCGGAAGGTGTTGACAATCGCAATCGCGCTCTTCGGGCTCGGTTCGATCGCCTGCGCGTGTGCGACGTCGGTCGGGGAGTTCCTGGCCGCTCGGGTGCTCCTGGGACTCGCCGGCGCGGGCGTTGTGGTCATGGCGATCTCGGCCCTCACTGTCCTCTTCAGCAAAGAAGAACGCCCCAGGGCGGTAGGCATCTGGGCGGCGGCCAACTTCCTCTCGCTTCCGATCGGGCCGATCCTGGGCGGATGGATGCTGTCCCACTTTTGGTGGGGATGGGTGTTCCTGATCAACGCGCCGGTGGCGGGGATCGGTGTCGTGGCTCTGGTGACGCTGGTCCCCGAGTCCCGCGCGGCGGAGCGGCCAGGCTTCGACATTGCCGGCGTACTCTTGTCTGCGGCCGGCCTGGTGGCGTTGACCTACGGCCTCATCCAAGCAGGTGAGAAGGGCTGGAGCGACGCGACCGCGCTTGTGGCCATGCTCGCCGGAGTCGTCCTCCTGACTGCATTCGGCGCCTGGGAGCGCAGGCTCAACCGGCGGCCAGGCGGTCAGCCGCTCCTCGACCTCAGTCTGTTCCGGTCGGCTTCGTTCACATGGGGAGTGATACTCGCCGCATTTGCGGTGCTCGCGATGATCGGGGTGCTCTTCACCATGCCGCAGTACTTTCAGGGTGTCCTCGGGACCGACGCCATGGGTTCCGGGGTACGCCTCCTGCCGGTCATCCTCGGCCTCGTGCTCGGGGCCATTCCGGCGGAGCGGATCGTGCGGATCGCCGGCGCCAAGCTGGTTGCGGGGGCCGGTTTTCTCCTCCTCGCGATCGCGCTTGCCGTGGGCTCCAGAACGGGTGTCTCTTCGAGCGACGCATTCATCGCGGTCTGGATGGGAGTGGCTGGGATGGGACTTGGCCTCGCGCTTTCGACCTCGACGTCTGCGGCACTCGTCGAGCTGTCGGCGAAGCGCAGTGGCGTGGGCTCGGCGGTGCTCCAGGCGGTCAACAAGATTGGCGGCCCATTCGGGACCGCAATCCTCGGGAGTGCTCTCAGCTCGGTGTATCTATCGCGATTGATGGTGACCGGTCTGCCCACTGCCGCCGTGACTGCGGCGAAGCCGAGCGTGTTCGCGGGGGTCGCGGTCGCGAGCCAGGTTGGATCGGTGTCGTTGCTCCGCGTCGTTCGCGCTGCGTTCACCGACGGTATGGACACGGCGCTGTTGCTGTCCGCAGGGATCGCTGCTCTCGGCCTGGTGCTCACGCTGATCTTTCTCCCGAGGACCAACGGGTTGCAGGACAATCCGCATGTGCAATCTGTCGAGGACCGTGAGCTTGCCGGCATCAATTGACCTTCGTGCTCCCGGCCTCCGCGAGCGAAAGAAGGAGCGAACTCGTGAAACGATCCGGGCACACGCGATGCGTCTCTTTCGCGCGCAGGGCTACGAGGCCACCACTGTGCAGCAAATCATCGATGAGGTCGAGGTTTCTGAAAGCACGTTCTTCCGGTATTTCCCGACCAAGGGTGACGTCGTGCTCACCGACGACTTCGACCCGATCATCGTTGCTGCGTTCGAACGGCAGCCCGCAGACCTGACGCCGATCCAGGCGCTTCGCGGCGCTTTTCGCGAGGCCTTTGGCGCATTGCAGGCTGAGCAGATCGCCGAACAATCAGACCGGATGCACATGATCCTCGCGGTCCCGGAGTTACGCGCAGCGATGTTGGAACAGTTCACCGCTGCGATGCGACTGCTCGGCACCATCCTCGCCGCGCGCGCTGGTCGGAGTCCGGACGACCTGGCGGTGCGCACCCTCGCTGGTGCCGTGGTCGGCGTCGCAATGGCGGCGATGCTGTCGATGATCGACGACCCCGACGCGGATCTCTCCGCGCTCCTCGACGAGGCGATGGCACACCTCGAGGGCGGACTGCGGCTCTGAGCGTCGCCGCACAATCGCCGCACCGCCGACCCTATCCTTGCCCGATGCGCCTGGCCACGTGGAATGTGAACTCCGTCGTCGTGCGGCTGCCGCGACTTGTCGATTGGCTCGCCGCCAGTCGCCCCGATACCCTGTGCTTGCAGGAGACCAAGGTTGCGGATGACGCGTTCCCGCGGGCAGAGGTTGAGGCGCTCGGCTATGAGGTCGCGCTGCACGGGGAGGGACGCTGGAACGGCGTCGCGATCATCTCGCGCGCCGGCCTTGCGGATGTCGTCCGCGGCTTTGAAGGCGAGCCTGGCTTTCCAGGAGCTGAGGCTCGCGCGATCAGCGCGACCTGCGGCGGCCTGCGGGTCTGGTCGGTCTACGTGCCGAACGGGCGCGCTCTGGACAGCGACCACTATCCGTACAAGCTGAGCTGGCTTGCGGCGTTGCGCCTGGCCCTGCTGGCCGAACGGGGCACGTCACCACCTCTGGTGCTGTGCGGTGACTTCAACATCGCGCCGACTGACGATGACGTCTGGGACCCCGCGGCCTTCATCGGGTCCACGCATGTCAGCGCCCCGGAGCGCGAGGCCTTGACGGCGATCACCGGCATCGGGCTGGATGACGTGCTCCCGCGGGCGATCAAGGGACGCCCGTTCACGTACTGGGACTACCGGGCCGGGAATTTCCATAAGGGTCTCGGCATGCGCATCGACCTCGTCCTGCTCGACCATGTGGTCACGCCGTCAGTGACCGACGCGTACATCGATCGCGATGCACGCAAAGGGAGGTTGCCCTCAGACCACGCACCGCTGGTCGTCGACCTCGACTGGCCGCGGTAGCGAGGGCCGATCGCGGATCAGCTCGTCGGGGGTGGCGGGACCCTGGTCCCGTCGGCTACCGCGAGACCATCCTTGTCGGCATCGAGCTTCGAGGGCGTTGCTTTGGTGTCACCGGGGCTGGCGCCCGCCAGCTGGATGCGATGCTGCGTGCCGGCGCCGCCGATGACCGTTGATCCGTTCACGGTGCCGTGATCGAAGTCGACGTTGGTGGTGGACGCGATGTCGACGATGCTGCCGCCGACCTGCGGGGCCTCGTGAATCCACTCGGCGCTGTTTCTCATGGAGGTGTAGTTCACGTTCCTCGTGAACGACTCGCCCGCCGTCGTATCGCTAACGACGATCTTCCAGGCGATGCCAGAGGTGTTCGTGATGTCGACGGTGATCGCATCACCGGGATGTACCTTGAAGTTTGGGATCACGGTCTCCGACGCCGGGAGGATCTCGGTCCATGCGTTGTATGACACGTGCCCACCCGCGTCCTGCTCCGTCGTCCCTGCCTGGATCAGGTCACCGCTGTTGAAACCCCCGATGCCCACCCAGTCGGAGGCGTAGCGACTTCCGGTGGTCGCGATCACCGTTGGCACCTTCCACGAGCCCGCGACCTGCGTATACGTCTGCCCAGTAACCGCGATCCCAGACCAGTTCGACGACTGCATCAAGCCGGCATTCGCCGTGCCCACGCGGAGGAACGTGCTGTGACTGAGGGGAGCGGGATCGGCTCGAGGAGAGCCGACGAGCGCCGCGGACACGGCGAGGCACCCGGCAGCCACGGTCAGCGCAATTCGACTCACGATCACCCTCCCGAGGACGCTTTGGTCCGCGGAGCGTAGCAAACCCACTGCCAGACTTCGACATGGGCAATATCCTGCGTCTGTGGGCTCGCCACTCCAATCACTGCGGACATGAGACCGGCAGTCGTGCTGGTAGCAACGATGGCGATCGCCGCTTTCGCTGGCACCGCAATTTCGCTCGCGCAGCGGCCTCCGCCGATGCCTCCACGTTCCACACCCTCGCCACCGAGCATCGCGACGATCCCACCGACGGATCAGCCAGCCGTCGCGTTCGGCTTCTCCATCGCCGCTGACCTCACGAACCGGAGGCTGGTGCTGTTCGGTGGCGTCGGCAACTTCGCCGGCACGTGGCTGTGGGACGGCGCCAAATGGGCTCAAGCCCACCCCGCGACAAGTCCACCCGGGCGGTACGGGGCGTCGGCGGCATTCGACCCCCAGATCGGTGAGGTGCTGCTCTTCGGCGGAAGCCTCATGACGGGTCAGGACACCGGCGACACGTGGGCGTGGGATGGCACGACATGGCACGAGGTGAACATGGGTGCCGGCGGCCCACCAGCCGGTGCCGGGTCGGTCATGGCGTGGGACGCGGTTCACAGCGAGATGGTGCTGATCACCACACCGGTGGGCGGCCCAGGCGGCGGTGAGACGTGGATCTGGAACGGCGCGCGCTGGGTTCGTGACGCGGCGGGCAGTCTCGGAACGAAATACTCGGGTGCTCTGGTCGCGCTGGACCCGCTGTCGAATGCCTTGATGGCACAGGGATGCTGCCAGGGCGAACCCGGAAAGCCAGCCGGTGAACCGTCGTCGACCTGGCGGTGGGATGGCTCGTCGTGGAGGACGTTGACCACGGCCGTCCATCCACTCGATGGCTCGAGTCTGGAGGCGGATCCGTCGCTCCGCCGTCTCGTCCTCTGTGGTTGCAGCCTGGCCGCGGGACTAGCCCCGAAGATCTGGGTCTGGAACGGTCGGGACTGGACGGCGGCTCCGTATCCGCGGCCACCGGTGGTTCCCGAAGCGGAGGTCATCGATCCTGCTGACTCGCAGTTTTTGATTCTCGGTGCGGCGATCGCCGGAGTGGACGCTCTTTCGCAGACGATCCAGGTGTGGACGCTGCGCGGCACGCAATGGCTGCGGCTCGGCGTGGGACTGGCGTCGGGTTAGCGGCGATGCGATAGCGGGTAACTCGAATACACCATTTCGCTCATCCGCATCACACTGGACATGGGTCAGGAGCTCGAGGTCGGTGCTCGACGGCAGGCATTGGCGCCAGCGCGACGATCGCACCATCCTCACTGCGGATGAGCTGCCAACCGCCCTCGTGAACCATGCAGTGATGGCGGTGGCAGAGCAGGACGAGATTGTTCAGCTCGGTAGGGCCACCGTGAGCCCAATGAATCAGGTGATGTGCGGCCGTCCATGAAGCCGGACGATCGCAGCCGGGCCAAACGCAGCCCTCGTCGCGAACCCTTAGCGCCCTGCGGGTGGCGCTGGATGGCAGCCGGTGAGCCCGGCCAACGTCAGCCGCGGTTGACTCGGGACCCAAGAGCACGCGCGTGATACTTGCATCGCAGGCGAGCCGCTGGACGGTGGCGCTGGCCACAGGGCCAGCGTGCTCGAGCGTGCCAGCGGGAGCGCCCGGAGTCCCGACAAGCGTCGCCAGCGTCGTGGTGACCTGGACGTGTGGGCGCTGCCCGCCTGCGCGCGGCATCACACCCTCATCCAGGCCATGGCCGGCAAGTTCGACGAGGGCGTCTGCATAACGCTGCTCGCGGCTGCGCCCGTCTCCGGCCCCGGACCAGCGAGCCA
Organism: Candidatus Dormibacteria bacterium; assembly: GCA_044450385.1. Classification (GTDB taxonomy): domain Bacteria; phylum Chloroflexota; class Dormibacteria; order Aeolococcales; family Aeolococcaceae; genus Palsa-851. Next base: position 1,382 of record JBIOIZ010000018.1, on the reverse strand, counting down.
GCGGGTCGAGCGCGGCCCGAAGCGAGGCTCCGCCGACAGGATCGAAGAACCCTTGCAGGTGGAGCGCTCCGCCCTCACCGGTGTGCATCTCAAGGCTGCGGTACGAGACGTCCTCGTGTTGCTGCGCCAGATACGCCGCGGCGTCGGCGGCATGTCGGACGTGAGCGCAGTCATCCCGAAATCGCTTCAGCCCGTGGGCGAGAGCCTGGTCGAGAAGTGGCTGTTCGTCGAACCCCGTGGACTGGGGCGACTCGCGAATCGCACGTGCCGTTCCTGCAAGAACCGCCAGATGTGCAAATCCGAGCTTTCCGCCTTCAACAGCCGCAACGCTGCGTGGCAAGTCCGACACTTGATCGCCCACGCAGATCGCGTTTCCCGCTGCGGCGGCGGTCATGCCACATTCCTGCCGCATCCACTGGATCGGGCTAACGTAGCCGTTCCACTCAGCGGGATCGGTTTGAGCGAAGGCAGACGCTACGACGGCGAACTCAAGCTCAAGGAGATCGGACACGCGGCGAAGTTGGATCAGCTCTTCGCGCAGCGCAGCGGGATCCGCGGGGCGCTGTCGCAACCGCATCTCATGAATGGCCGACGCAAGGCGACCGACCGGGTCCAAACCTGCTTGGAGATTGCCGCCGCCATCACACATTCCTGTAGTATACACACGAATGTTCGTACGCCGCGGCGCGGAAACGCTCGGTGTAGTCGGACCGATCGCTCTCCGCTACAGCTCCAGCGTCGCCTCGGCGGTTATCGGCACGGCTGCCAGAGCCTTCGACACCGGGCAGTTCGCCTTGGCATCCTCGACCGCCGCCCTGAACACCTCGGCATCGATTCCCGGGACCTTGCCCTTCACGGTCAGGTGAATCGCAGCAATCCCCTCCGCCACGCCGAACGTGACCTTGGCGGTGGTGTCGAGCCGTTCGGGCGGATGACCGGCACCGGCGAGGCCGTGGGCAAGCGCCATCGAGAGGCAGCTCGAATGGGCAGCGGCGATGAGCTCCTCGGGGCTTGTGCCGCTTGCGCGGGACTCGGCGCGTGCGTTCCAAGTGAGCGGGAGCTCGGGGAACGCGCCGCTCGCCGGCCGCACCGTGCCCTTCCCGCTGACCAGACTCCCTTCCCAGGTCGCGCTGGCGCTGCTTTCGACCGTCATGCGAGGCTCCTTTCAGGAACTTGAACGAGGGCAACCAGCCTAGCGAGACTCCCCGAACCGGTGCGCTGGGCGGGTCCCGGGACCGTCGAGCTAGTGGGACAGGCCGTTGCTGACGTTGGAGAACACGTTGTTGACCTGCTTCCCGACAACCTGCAGGATGACGATGACCACGATCGCGATCAGCACGAGGATGAGGGCGTACTCGACCATGCCCTGACCATCCTCATTG
>JBIOIZ010000017.1:0-44602 GCA_044450385.1 Candidatus Dormibacteria bacterium | reverse complement strand
GCACGACTCGAACGCGCGACCCTCGGTTTTGGAGACCGATGCTCTACCAGCTGAGCTACGCCCCTTCGGTCACTTGGTCTCGCGATGCTGCCTGTGCACGCGGCAACGCCTGCAGAACTTCCGCAACTCCAGGCGATCCGGGTCGTTGCGCTTGTTCTTGACCGTCGTGTAATTGCGTTCCTTGCACTCGTTGCACTGCAACGTGATGATCGCGGAACCGCCCTTGGCCGTGGCCACGTGTCAATTGCCTCAAACACAAAAGAGACCTAGCGGCGCTAGGTCGGTGTGCAGTCTACCACAGATCAGGAGAGCCACCGGAGCAACTGCCTCGAGATCGACACGGCAGCATCGTCACCGTGTCGCCAACTCCGGTTCAGGCGATTCGGACTACGCTGTGAACACGCAACCGTCCACCCCGGGGGTCCATCATCATGCACCCGCTGCTCCGCCCCTCGAATGCCGTGATCGCCGTGCTCGGCGCCGCCGTCATCGGTCTGGGCACCGTCGTCGCCGTTGACCACACGGCGGCGACTCCTCCGACGCAAACGACCTCGCTGTCAGCGGCCCAGACCGCCGCGTCGTCGCTGCTTGCCTCGGGTGGGTTCGCGCCCACCGGTCGATTCAAGGATGAGGCGGCGCACATCTTCGGCTTCTTCACCGCCGACACCAACCTCACCTGGAGCCAGATCGAGGCCGATCTGCTCAAAGGGGAGACGCTCGACCAGATCGCAGGAGCTCACGCTGCGAAGGTCGAGGCGGATGCCCTCGGTGAAGTGAAAACGGGGCTTGCGCTCGGCGTCGTCAAGGGCGTGATCACGCAGGGACAGGAAACCCGCCTGGCCAACGACGCTCAGGATGCGATCTCGGTCGTCATGGCTGCAAAGCTGAGCCTACTGCTGCCCTCGGGGCACTGACCGGGATACCCCGCAGGTTCGCCTCCGAGACGCCGATCGGCGGGTGCAGGAGGCACTCCTTGTCCGAGTCGCCTTCCCACCACCAGCGCCCGGCTCGCTCGTTCTCTCCCGCCCCGGTGGGACGCGTGCACGGCGCGCAGCCGATCGACGTGTAGCCGCGGTCGTACAGGGGATGGTGGTCGATCCCCTGTGCGGCGAGGTAGTCCCAGACCTCCGCGCGCGACCATCCCGCCAGCGGCACCACCTTGGCGATGCCACCATGGCCCGAATCAGCCGCGACGATCGGTGTTTCCGCCCGCGTCGGGGTCTGCTCGCGACGGAGCCCGGTGATCCACGCGTCGTATTCCACCAGGGCTCGGGCAAGCGGGTTGACCTTGCGCACGGCGCAGCATTCGTTGCGCAGGGCCACCGAACGCCGGAACTGCATCGACCCATGTTCCCCGGTCATCGCGTCGAGCTCACCGGAGTCCGGAGCGAGGATTCGGAGGCGAATCGGGTAGCGCCGCCTGACCTGTTCGATGAATTCGTGGGTCTCCTCGTGCAGCCTGCCAGTGTCCAGGGTGAGCACTTCCGGCTCCGGGACGATCGCGCACGCCATGTCGATCAGCACCATGGACTCGGCCTGGAAGCTCGCGACCAGGGCAACGCGGTGGAACCGCTGGTACGTCCAGGCCAGCACCTGTTCGGCCCCGGCTCGCGCGGGCTCGGTGACCGTCACGCGTTCGCCCTGACCGGTGCGTCCGCCGCGATATGAGGGAGCGCAATCACGGCGCACATGATCAGGCAATCACCCCCCTTGCGAACGGAATACCTCGAATCCCGGTGATCGCGATCTCAGGCGCGACCTCGCGTCGCCGCATCCGTCCTCGAGGTCAGCCACAGATGGATCGCAGCGTGCGCCCGCCAGGGTCGCCAGCGCTCCGCGATCTCCGCGACCGATCGCGGCGGCATGGACGCCCCGCTGAGCCGCTCCAGAGAGCGCCGGAGACCCAGGTCGGTTGACGGGAACGCGTCCGGCTCTCCCATGCGCAGCGCGAGGTACTGGGCTGTCCAGGGACCGAGCCCCGGCACCGCGGCCACTGCCGTCACCTGCTCGTCAAGTGTCTGACTCCGATCAAGGCGGATCGACCCGCTGCAGACGGCCCGCGCGAAGTTTCGAATCGCGGCCATCCGCGTCCCTATGAGACCGGTCCCGGCGGGGTCGGCTTCAGCCAGCACCTCCGCGGTCGGAAAGATATGGGTCAGCCCGAACTGCCCGAGACCGGGGACCGGCGTCCCGTGGCGTGCGACCAGCCGGGCGATGATCGTGCCGGCCCCCGCCACCGTGACCTGCTGACCGATGATCGCGCGGACGCCCACTTCGAACGGGTCCCACGCACCCGGGGTTCGCAGGCCGGGCATCGAGGCGATCCGTGCACCCAGCACGGGATCGCGCTCGAGCATCCCCACGGCGCTCTCGAGGTCGAAGTCGAGGTTGAAGAGGCGCCGGACCTGCTCCACGTGGTGGATCAGGCCGCCCCAGTGGGGCAGGTGCGCCGTGAGGACAAGATGATCGGCGCCGCCTCTTCCGACCTCGATGGCTCCGGGATCGCCATCGACGACGATCGTTCTTCGATAGGTGCCACTGGAGACGTGCTCGACGCCCGTGATGGCGCGAGCTGCGAGGTACCCGAGCACGGCATCCCAGTCGAGCGCGCCGGCAAATCCAACCCGGAGGCGGAGGCCCCCATCCGCCACGAGGCGATCGGCGACGCGCCGGCGGGCTCGGAGTTCGCCTGGCGTCGCCCGAAAGATCTCGGTGACGGTGCGGTTGAACTGGCGAAGGCTCCCGAACCCCGAGGCGAACGCGATTTCCGTGATCGAGAGATCGGTGTCATCGAGCAGCCGCCGGGCGAAATGCGCGCGGCTCGAGCGCACGAGTTGCGCCGGGGTCACGCCGACCTGCTCCTGGAACAGGCGGCGCAGATGGCGCGCCGACACACCGAGGTGCCTGGCAACAGCGCCCTCACGGTCATCGCGGAGGCCACAGCCGACCAGGAGCCGGATTCCCCGGCAGACCACCTCCGAGGCAACGCCTGCCGGCGGAGCCGTTGCACGGTAGGGGCGGCAGCGCAGGCACGCTCTGTAGCCGGCAGCCTCGGCCGCTGCGGCGAGGTCGAAATGGCGCAGGTTGGCCGGGTTCGGCCGTGCCGAACACCCTGGACGGCAGTAGATGCCGGTCGTGACCACCGCCGTGAACGCGCTCATGACGCTACTTGTACCGCGACTTCCGCAGGGGCCACCGGCCATATCCGGAAACAACAGGCGATCTGTCCGAATATGGCCGGTGCTCTGCCGGCCGATCGTCCAGGCTTGCGAGGTGTCCGACCTCGCGGCGCCCCGCTCCTGTGGGTACGCATCCACCCCACTGGGGCGGGTTCTTGTGGTCACGGCCGGCCGTGCGCTGCTCGGGCTGTTCTTCGTCGGCCGCCCGCGCCGCCCGAGCCTCCCCGAAGCCGGGGCCGCGCCCGAGGAGACCCTGGACGTGGTCCGAATGCAGCTCAACGAATACTTCCAGGGACGCCGAACCCGTTTCGAGCTGCCGCTTCGGCTTGAGGGCACGCCGTTTCAGATCGCGGTGTGGTCAGCCCTGCTCGACATCCCATACGGGACGACGTCGACGTATGAGGGCCTTGCCACGCAGATCGGACGTCCACGAGCCGCGCGGGCGGTGGGCGCTGCCAACGGCCGGAACCCGATATCCATCATCGTCCCCTGCCACCGTCTTGTCGGGGCAGACGGCGGGCTGACCGGCTACGGAGGGGGAATCCATCGCAAGCAGAGCCTGCTGAAGCTCGAGTGCGCCACGCCGTGCCGGTCGCGTTCCGACCGGCGCTCAGCCGGTTAGGAAGTGGATACCGGCAGCGTGACCGCGTCTCGGAGGACCGCCCGCGCGTGGACGGCCCCATTGGTCCCGTTGCTCACGAGGGCGTGGGCCGGCTCGTGGTTGCCATTGATGCCGTTGGTTCCGCTGGCAGTTGCGTGACAGTTGCCGAAGAACTCCTTGAGCACCTCGAGCTGACGATGCACGGCAGCCTCGTTCCAGCCGTGCCCCTGGTCGCTGTCGGTGAACACGTGGAGGTCCGGCAGCGTTGCGATGAGCTCCTTGAGCCGGTCGACGTCCACCAAACGATCGTGCCGGGCGACGATGATCAGGGTGCGATCAGCTCGAGCAGCCACGACCGCGACGTCGTCCCGCCGAAGGCAGTCGTTGAGCCACTCCCGGGCAGCACGTGGATCGGCTCGACGCTGGTTGTCGTAGTTGATATCGGCGGTACGGTCGTCGACATCACCCTCCACGATGACGAAGCGCTTGTACAGATCGCTGATCCAGCGCTGACGGCTCAGCCAGACGACGCCGTCCCACATCGGTCGCCGGCTCAGGAGCCGCACCTGATCTCGATAGCGCCGGCGCATGAGGTCGGGAGAAAGCAGCGGCGTGTGCAGCACCAGCCGCTCGGCGCGGCGACCCGCCCGCTTCGCAAGCGCGCAGGCAACCGTGGCTCCGAGGCAGAGACCGCCAACATCGAACCTGTCGATCTCGAGCTCGGAAAGGAGGTCGAAGATCAGGTCCGCCATCGCGCCCGAGGAGTGACGCCCGGCGAGCGGCGGGGAGTCGCCGTTGCCCGGAAGATCGGGAATGATCAGGGTTCGATGCGCGCCGAGTTCGGTGAACCGTCCGCCGAACTCTTCGGCCGAGCTGAGGAATCCGTGGCACAACACCAGGGGTTTGCCTTGTCCACCGACGAGGTAGCGAAGCCGCTGGCCGCGGATCGTCGTGGAACGCTCCTCCATCATCGGCGGGTCAATGGTGCGTTCGGACGAAACCCCGGCGGCCAGGTGCGCGTCAAGCTGGGCGCCTTGCATCAATAGCGTCATTAAAGCCACATCTCGGGTCGTTGCGGCGGTGCGGTGGCGTACAGAGGAGGCATCCCAAGCTGATCGACGTCGCACTGGCCACCTGCTCGCTGCTCCCTGATCTCGACGCTGACGAGCGCCGGCTGATCCCCGCCCTGGAGGCACATGGCGTCACTGCTGAGCCTCGCGTCTGGGACGACCCGGCGGTTCGATGGGACGATTTCCGGCTGGTCGTGATTCGCTCCGCCTGGGATTACGCCCCGCGACGCGAGGCATTTCTTGCGTGGTGTTCCAGTCTTCCGCGCGTCCTCAACTCGCTCCCGGTGATCATCTGGAACACGGACAAATCGTACCTGCGCGCCCTCGCCGCCGCTGGAGTCCCGACGGTTCCCACCACCTGGGTGGGCACCGAACCAGCCGACGCGAGCATTCGCCTTCCCGAGGGCCAGCTTGTGATCAAGCCGGCGATCTCGTCGGGTGCGCAGCACACGTCTCGCTACCGCTCCGACGACCATGAGGGGGTTCGGATGCACATCGATCGCCTTCTGATGAACGGTCATGCGGTGATGGTGCAGCCATACATTTCCTCGGTCGACTCCGACGGCGAAACCGGCCTCATCTACATCGATGGCGTCTTCTCGCATGCGATTCGCAAAGGCCCGCTGCTCCAGGCACCCGGCGCGGCAACCGATCACCTGTGGGCTCTCGAGGACATCACGCCTCGCCACGCGAATGCGGACGAACTCGCGGTGGCGGCGAGAGCGCTGGATGCGCTGCCCTGGCCTCGACAAGAGCTGTTGTACGCCCGCGTCGACCTGGTTCGCGGTAGCGACGGCGCACCGCTGGTGCTCGAGCTCGAGCTCGCCGAGCCGTCGTTGTTTCTAGGGCTTGCCTCCGGCGCCGCCTCGCGGCTCGCGGCGGCCATCGCCGTCCGCCTCGGGCAGGACTGACAGCGCCGTCGGGCTGATCTTCTCGCGGGTGGCGCGCTCGACCCGGTTGGTGATGATCAGACGGGTCACCAGCGCACTGAAGGTTTCGTCGGGTCCGAGTGGCTGCTGCCGCGACTTCGACACACGACCGCTCATGACGCCCTCCCCGTTGAAGCCTGATCGGAGCGCCTCACCAGGCGAGGAGCTTTCCCATCGCCTGCGCGCTGCGAACGTTCCCCTGCCCTCCCGGTGACCTCATCCCCGTTGAGGGTTTCGGGGTCACGCGCACCGGTGGCCATGCGGATGCGCGCCTGTCCGTTGCGCGGTCGGAGCGGACGCAGGGTGTCGCGCGCAGTCCAGGCGGCGGCGGCATCGACGAGCTCCGCGGCGACAGTTGGGCGTCCGAGGCCAAAACCCTGTCCGAGCGGTATGTCCAACGAGCGGATCTGGTCGCTCACCAGCTCGTTCTCGACGCCTTCGGCAATGACAATCGAGTCGTGGACACGGGCGAAGCTCAGTGCGCCTTTGATCGCGCTTCGGGAGCTCCGCCGCGCCGAGTTCATCGTGAGGCTCCGCGCCAGCTTGACGAACTCGGGTTCCGCGGTCTCGAGGAGCGCGGTCGTGGCGAAGCCCTCGCCGAGGTCGTCGATCGCAAAACGGACGCCTGCCTGGCGATATGCGGTGAGCACCACACGCAGGCGATCGAGGTCGCGGACACTCTCGTGCTCTCCGATCTCGAGGATGAGGCGATGCGGTGAGCGTCCGGTCCATTCCAGCAGCAGGAGGAGTTGATCAACGTCGTGCAACGGGTCGAGGAGGGCAGCAACGCTCACGTTGACGAACAGGAGGATTCCGTCCGGGAGCGCTGCGGCCTGGCTGAGCGCGGCACGGCGGCACAGCCAGTCGAGATCGCGGATGTGCCCTGACCGATGGGCCACCTCGAAGAGCGTCTCGACACTGTCAGACGCGCCGAATCCCTCTGGGCGCGCCAACGCCTCGTAGCCCACCACACGCCCATCGTTGAGGTCGACGATCGGCTGGTACACCGAATGTATTGGCATCCCGGCCACCAGCGCGCCGATGAGCTCCGTGACCGAGGAGCCGGAAGGGGTCGCCTGCTCCGCACCGTCGACGTGCCGTCCGACGACGCGGTCGCGACCACTCCGCTTCGCCTCGTACAGGCACTCGTCCGCGCGTCGCCATGCCGACATCGGGTCGGTTCCGGCCGGCGCCGATGCCCAGCCGAGGCTGATGTTTGATCGTCCTCCGGGGGTGGGAACCAGGTGCATCGCTGCCCGGAGCCGCTGTGCCGCTGACGCCGCCTCGGCGGGATCGACGTCGAGAAGGATGGCGGCGAACTCGTCACCGCCCACTCGCGCGATGACGTCCCATCCGCGGAGCATCAGTGCGAGCGTCGTGGCCACCGTGCGCAACACGGTGTCACCCGCCTCGTGACCGAATTCGTCGTTCACCCTCTTGAGGTGGTCGACGTCGATGGCGAGGACTGCAAACGGCTGCCTGGGAATGGTTCCAAGGATCCGGTCGAATTCGCGCCGGTTCTTCAACCCGGTGAGCCGATCCGTGCTGGCCAGCTCCGCCATGTGGAGCGCCTCGGCGCGCAGGGCACCCTGGGACCGAATGCGGGTGATGACGTGTGCCGCTTCGACACCGATCTCGTTGATCGTTTCCACAGTCAGCGTTTCGACACTCGGCAACGTCTCGAAGAAATAGGCCAACACACCGACCGTGCCGGATTCCGTGGCGATCGGGCATGCAATCGCGGCGCGCACTCCGAGCGAAAACGCGGCCACGACCTGGGGTGACATCCCGAGCTCGTTGAGGTTCGCCACGACCACGAGCCTTCCGGTGGTACGCACCCGCGCAACCAGCGCTTCGAGAGGACCCGACGCACCGTCCGACGCGACATCGAGCGCATCGAGCGTGGCCCGCGGAAAAGCATGGCGGGAAGTCGAGTCAAAACGACCCTGTTCCTGGTGTGGCACGAACATCTCGCTGAACGTGGCCCCGAGACTTCGTGCGGTGAGCTCGAGGATCGTATCGGCCGCCGTGTCGACGTCCGCGCAATCGGTGAGAGCCTGGACGAGGGCGAATTGCAGATCCCGGCGTCGGTGCCCTGACTGCTCGGTGAGGTCGCGAGTCACGGAGAACAATCCCCGTAGCTCGCCCTTGTCGCCATGCATGGCAGTAATCGAAACGCTTGCCCAGAATCGTGTTCCGTCCTTGCGTACCTGCCACGTCTCGTGGCGTCGCTCGCTCTGGATTGCATCGGCGTTGCCGGCAGAGCCAGTGATCGGCCATCCAGGTGGATAGAGGAGCGAATAGTGCTGCCCGACCATCTCGTCGGCCTTATACCCGAAGATGCGCTCTGCGCCTGTGTTCCAGCTGAGCACGAGTCCCGCGGGATCCACGGTCATGAGCGCCTCGTCAAAAACGCCGTCCACCAGAGCGCGAAGGCTCATTTCACTGCGTCGGATCCCCTGCTCGGACTGCTCTCGCTCGGTGACATCGCGGAGCGTGACGAGGAGCCGGCCCCCATGCCTGCTGATGCGTACATCGCGTACCTGCTCGATCGACTCGCCCGCGCGGCGCACCTGAAATCGCGCGCCGTCAATCGCGCCCGGATTGTCGGTCGCCAGCACATCACGAAGTGCGGCTGCGAACGCAATCGACGTCGCATCATCGAGCCCGAGCACATCGGATCCAAGCAGCGCTCCCGGCTGGAGAGGGTCAGCAGGATCATCCGCGAGCTCGGCTGCCGCTGCGTTTGCATAATCCACCCGAAAGTTGGTGACGACGCGCCGGCTACCGAACACCGGCGAGAGGATGAGCACAGCATCGGCCATCGCCTCGAGCCAGAATTGATCGCCGGGGTCCAGTACTCCCGGTTCCGGGACACTGCGTTCTGCAGTCACGCGCCAGCCTCTCCTTTGATCGCAGCGAACTGCGCGCCCGTTGTGGTGTCTTCCGGTGCCGCATAATCTGAGACACGCTCAGAAGAACGTCTGTCCCGCAGCGCACATAGGTCGATGTCACCACGAGTGGAGGCATGAACCGCGACGCGGCCAGCGGCGAGGAGCGTCTCAGCCGCTGGCTGCCCCACCTGGCGTCGTGACCGCCTCTCCTTGCGGGCAGCAGTACGAGCTGGTGCATGGCGGCCAGCGAGCGGTCGTCGTCGAGGTCGGCGCCGGACTCCGCGAGTACCGAAGCGGGATCGGAGAAATCGTTGACGGATATGGCGCTGACGGGGAATGCGACGGCAGCCGCGGTCAGCTGCTCCTCCCGTGGCCAAATCGCATCGCGGACGCCACCTATCGCTTCGAAGGAGAGGAATTTCGACTGCCCGTCACCGAACCTCGGACGGGATGCGCCATCCACGGATTGACCCGAGCAATGCGATGGCGCCGCATCGACGCCTCGTCGGCGCGCGTGACGCTGGCGCTCGACCTGCTGCCACAGGAGGGGTACCCGTTCCGCCTCGGCCTGAGCGCGACGTACTCGCTCGGCGCGGACGGTCTCACCGTATCCGTGACCGCCACCAACCAGGGTGATCGATCATGCCCCTACGGAGCCGGAGCCCATCCCTACATCCGCCTCACCAGTGGCGGCCTCATCGATGATGCGTTGCTGCACATTCCGGCCGAGGCCATCCTGGAATCGGACGATCGCGGCATCCCGATCGGCGCCGAACCTCCCGTTGCCGATACCGAGTTCGATTTTCGCAACCCGCGGCGGGTCGGCTCGCTGGTACTTGACACCGCATTCACGCGACTCCGCCGCGACAATGACGGCACCACCAGGATCGCGCTCACGACACCGGGCGGGCAGGACGGAGTCGTCGTGTGGATGGATGGAACCCATCAGTACGCGATGGTCTACAGCGGCGACACGCTTGGCAACGTCGCGCGACGCCGGCGGGGGCTGGCCGTCGAACCGATGACGTGTGCTCCCGACGCGTTCAACTCCGGGGCTGGGCTCATCGCGCTGCAACCAGGCGAGATGCACAGCAGCACATGGGGAATTGCGCCGCTGTAGGTTGGGGTTGCGGACAATCGACGTCCGCATGATCGACAGGTGACGAACCGACGACGCCTTCCGGCGGCGTGCCGCGCACGGTCATCCTTCACATCCCGACCGGGTACACCAACCGCACTCATGCGCCCCTCGTGCTGAACCTGCACGGGTCGGCGTCGACCGCGCGTCTGCCCGCGGAGGACACGCGCGCCCTCGGGCCGCAGTCCAACGCCGTCAACGCGGATGCGATCGTGTGGCAGTTCTTCGAGTCGCATCCGCTCCGCTCCCAGTCGTGACCCGCGTGGTCATGGTATGAAGGTCGGGTGACCGCAACACTGCGACCATCACTTGCGCTGTTCATCAGCGAGCCGGGACGTGCGCTTGCCGATTACGGCGCCATGCTGGCGGCCTCCCCGCTGCTGCTGCGCGCGCCGCGAGGCGACGGCCATCCAGTGCTCGTGCTCCCCGGCCTGCTTGCTGAAGACGCGTCAACGGCGACGATGCGGGCGTATCTGCGCTCCCTGGGATACGAGGTGCACGGCTGGCGGTTGGGCCGCAACCTCGGCCCCACCGCTGCAATTCTCGCTGGAATGCGCGGGAGACTCGACGAGCTGCATCGGCGTTCGGGAAAGTCGGTGAGCCTGGTGGGCTGGAGCCTGGGCGGCATCTTTGGGCGTGAACTTGCACGCTCGCGCCCCGAGCTCGTACGTCAGGTGATCACGCTGGGGAGCCCGTTCGGCCTCACCGCAGCCGCCGACAGCCGCGCCGATGCGACGTACCGGCGCCTCGGCGTCCTCCATGTCAGCCCGGATTCGCTGCCGTCGCGGGAGGGATTGTCACGACCGATACCGGTGCCGACCACCGCCGTCTATTCACGGCTCGATGGCGTTGTGCCCTGGCAGGCGTGCATGAACCCACCAGGACGTCGCCGCGAGAACGTAGCGGTGTACAGCAGTCATCTCGGCATGGGACACAACGCCGCGGTCCTCTGGGTCATCGCTGACCGCCTCGCCTCACCCGACGGAGCGTGGCAGCCGTTCCGCCCACCGTCCCTGGCTCGTCACCTCTTTCCAGAGCGGCCGGCCGCCGCCTGACCATTCGACGCAGCGGAACGTCTGCGCCCAGCGCGGAGGGCGCGCTTCCGCGGGCGCGAACCGTCATCCCGCGCACCACCGGTAGCGGCGACGAGCTCACGCATCCCAGTCTCAATGCCGTCGCGAAGGACATCGATATCTGCGACGGTGTCGTAGTCGCCCGTGATTCCGAAGAAGAGTCGTCCGCAGTACGAGAAGATCGCAATGCTGATGCGCACGCTTCCCAGGATCGGCACGTACGGATACGAGTACACCATCCGGCGGCCCACCACGTACAGCGGAAACCGGGGGCCGGGAACATTGGTGGTCACCGTCTGGAGGGCGCGCTGCGGGGTCCGCGCCGCCAGCCGCGCGCCGAGTGAGAGCAACATTGGAGGAGCGAACCCCGCGAGCTTCACCAGGGCATCGCCGGCGACCGCCTGCTTCGACTCCTTGAGCATCGACAGCTGTGCGGCGATCGCACTGAGACGGTCGCCCGGGTCCGCGATCGACACCGGGAGCCCCGGAAAGATTCCCGACACACGGTTGTTGAAGACTCCTCGCTCCGAGTCGGCACGCACTGACACCGGGACCAGAGTCCGCACGACGCGACTGGTCACGTCCTCGCCCCGATGAATGAGCAGGCTCCTGAAGCCTGCAGTGATCGCCGCGAGCACGACGTCGTTCACGGTGCCACCCAGAGCCTGACGAACCGTCTTCACGTCGTCGAGACTGGCCTCCGCCCAGCTCCAGCGGCGATGCGGTCCGATCGGCCCGTTGAGCGACGTCGCCGATCGCTTGCTCCACTCGGTCAGGGAGCGCAACAGGGCGGCGCCCTCCGCAAGGCCGGCTCGCGGTCCAGCCACGAGCCCCAGCCTGCGGATGTCGTGCAGACGCCCCAGCGGTTCGGAGATCGTGCGAAGGACGCCGTTGGTGGCGAGCAACAACGTGCCGGGCTCAGGTTCCGGCGTCCATGATGCCGCCTCGGGCTGTACCGCCGGGGTGTCGGTGGTATCAAACATCACCGTGAGCAGGTCGGTGGCCGAGACGCCGTCCACCATGCAGTGATGGACCTTCGAGATCAATGCCCAGCGGCCCTTCTGGAGTCCCTGGACCATCCACACCTCCCAGAGAGGCTTGCCGCGATCGAGGGTCTGTGCGAAGACACGACCGGCAAGGTTGCGCAGCTCGTCCCGGCCACCCGGCGGTGGCACGGCGGTGTGGCGTATGTGATAGAGGATCTGGAAATGGGGATCGTCGACCCACACCGGTCGCCCCACGCCACCCGGTGCGAAACGCACCTTCTGTCGATAGCGGGGCACCAGCGGCAACTTTCCGGCGATGAGACGGACCAGGTCTCCGTACGCCGGCGCCGGCCCCTCGAGCACTGCGACCGACCCGATGTGCATCGGGTTGTTCCCGTTCTCGATGTGAAGGAACGCCGCGTCCTGCACGCTCATCATCTCCACGTCATGTCCCTCCGGATGCCGCCACCATGCTGTCAGCGCACCACTTTCGACTTACCGGGTTTCGCGCTGCAGGGGACGCAGAGCGACGCCCATGGCACGAGCTGCAGACGTTCTTCAGGAATCATGTTTCCGCACCTCACGCAGCGCCCATAGGCACCCGCGTCGATGCGTTCCAGCGCTTGATCGATCTCCGCCACGGTGGCGTGGATCGTGCGCGCATGGTACGCGTCGGTCATCCGCTCGACTGCGTAGAGCGTGCCGTCGCCGATTCGTTTACCGAACCCGAGATTGGCCACCTCGGCGGGATCGTGAGCGCCCAGCTCGTCCACCTTGGCAACGATCTCGGATCGCTTTTTGAGCAGCGATTCGCGCGCAGAAGCCAGAGGATCGTGCTGCATGTCCCGAAGCGTACGCCGCTCTCCCGCGGCTGGAATGGGGTGGGCGCCGCTCGGCAACGCCATACGGACAAGGCCGAAGGAGACGGGCCTGAAACCGAAATATGGCGATTCGCCAACGGAAAGCGACCGTTCCGTTGTCGGCTGAACCCTCCGAACCCAGCACACTCACCACGTGCCTTCCCGGTCTCCTGATCTGCGTCTCGAGGTGCTCACCCGGCTCGGACACTCGCTTCCCGGCACGCGAAGCCCCGACGAGGCCGCGGCCGTGGTTGTGAATGCGCTTGCGCCGCTCGAGGTGGCCGCCACCGTCAGCGCTGTGGAATCGGACATGGCAGTCGTGCTCGCCGTGAATATCCCGCTCGCGCTCGCTGTTCGGATGTCGTCGCGGCTGGCCTCCACCATGGTTGGCATGCGGATTCCGCTCGACGGGGTGGACTCGTTGCGCAAACCCGTCCGGCTCCGCCGGCCATATCACGGTGCTGCCAACGCTTCCGAGACGCTCCGCCGGCTGACCACGGATTCCGCCCTTGCAAAGGCACTGCCCAATGCGGCCGACGAGCGCGAGGTCACGGCATTGCCGGTGATCTGCCGCGACCGTGTGGTCGCGGTGCTGTCGGTCTGGGGTCCCGGGTGCACCCCCGCGTTGACCCCGATCCTCGAGGTGGTGGCCGCGATGCTCGCGGCCGCATGGTCAGCCGAGGCTCAGCCGGCCGTGGAGCGCTTCGATGCCCCGGGTTCACCCGCCCGCGATCCGCGCCTTCGCTCCACCATCGCCACGCTGCTGACCAGCGGGACGATCGTCGCGGCCCTCCAACCGATCGTCCGCCTGGTCAATGACACTGTCATCGGATACGAGGCACTCGCTCGCTTCCCACCCCGAGGCCGAATCCGCAGTCCTGATCAGCTCTTCGAAGCCGCGGCCGCACTGAACATGCAATCGTCAGTTGACCGCGCGTGCGTGCGCGCGGCGCTGCAGAGCGCATCCGACATCGGTGAAGCTGACCTGTTCGTCAATGTGCTGATCGGAACGCTGGTCGACCAGGGAGGCGTGGCCGCGCTTGACAAGGCGGTGGAGGAAGCCCGCGTGGATCCCGCGACCGTGGTGCTCGAATTCAGCGAACGCGAGCCGGTCCCGGACCTCGCGCTGCTGCAACGGATCGCGGCCGAACTGCGCGCACGCGGGTTCCGTATCGCGGTCGACGATGCGGGGGCCGGTCACGCGAGCATGCGAGTCATCGCCGAGCTGCGACCCGAGTTCATCAAGGTCGACCGTTCGCTGATCACCGCCATCGACGCCGACCGCGCACGCCGCGCCCTGGTGGTGGCGCTGCTCTCGTTCAGCGGGCACATCGGCGCGCGCGTCATCGCCGAGGGCATCGAGACGCAGCGTGAGCAGGAGACACTGCAGTCGCTTGGCGTGCAATTCGGGCAGGGATGGCTCCTGGGTCGCCCGGTGCTGCCTCACCCACTCGAGGGTGATACGTCGATCGAGGTGGTCGATGCGACCTGGTTCGCCCGGCGAATGGTTTCGCCGACGCGTGTGGTCGCAGCAGGCGCAGAACCGGCGGCTGCAAGCGACGTCGCCGCAGTGGCGACCATCTCGACGTCCCGGCCGCGGCGGGGTCTGGCTCGCGCCCTCAGTGATGCCGCGCTCGCGTTGCAGAGCGAGCACGACCCCCTGCGCATTCTCGGAGTCATGGCGGAGCAGATGGGTCGCGTCGTCCCGGTCACCGAGATGGCCATCTTCGTCGCCGACTACGAGACCTTTCGCCTCGTACCGGTGCTCGCAACCGGACCCGATCGTGACGAGATCATGGCGGACAGCATGGCGCTCGACGCTGGGATCACCGGCTGGGCATTCGCGAAAGGCGCGCCTCAGAACATCCCCGACACCTCGAGGCATGCGCTCGCTCGACAGATTCCGGGGACGTCGTACGTGGAGGAATCATTGCTGCTCGTCCCACTCATCGCAACCGAACACAAGCTCGGCATCATCAACTGCTGGCGTCTCGGCATCGACCAGTTCAGCGCCAGCGAGCTCGAAGCCGCGTCACTCTTTGCACATGTCGCCGCGTCGGCGTGGCGCAATGCCCAGCTGTACGTCGAGCTCGTCAACGCCGCGATGACGGACCCACTGACCGGCCTGTACAACAGTCGCTGGTTGCGCGATGCCGGGGACCGGGACCTCGCCCGCGCCGCGCGCGACTGCAAGCCTCTGTCGCTGCTGCTCGTCGACCTCGACCACTTCAAGGCGGTGAACGACAGCAGTGGCCATGCGATCGGCGACGTGGTGCTGCAGCGCGTGGCCGCGCATCTGCGCACCACCGTGCGCGGGGCCGATGCCGTGGTGCGGCTTGGTGGAGAGGAATTCGTCGTGCTCCTGCACGAATGCTCCTCGGAAGGCGCATGGATCGCCGCCGAAGCAGTTCGCGCCGCGGTGCGCGACGTGGTGATGCCCGACGGCTGCAGCCTCGAGGGCCTCACCGCGTCGATCGGGATCTCGACGTACCCCGATCACGGCGTCACGCTCGACCAACTGCTCGGTGCGGCGGATCGCGCGATGTACTCCGCGAAGCACGAGGGAAGGGATCGGTCGGTCCGGGCCACATCGATCCGCGGCGGAGGCAAGATCATCACCCTCCCCCGCCGCCGACCCCCGCGTGCGAGTGCCCCCGATCTCGTCTCCGGGGGTTGAGCGAGCTCTACAGAATGTCACGGCGGGTGGTGAGCACCCACCCGCAGACGGCGAAGAACAGTCCCCAGCCGAGCAGCACCAGGCCGCCCTGAAGAGCGTCCAGGTGGGTGAGATTCCCGCGGCTGGCGCCGGTGATCGCCGCCCCGGCCGCTCCGGGGAGGTACGGGTAAGCGTTCTTGATCACCGGGATGATGTCGATGAGCGGCTCCAGCACGAAGAGATAGACCAGCACGCCGATGACTGCCGCGATCTGATTGCGCACGAGCACTCCGACGCCCACGCCGACAACGGCGAAGATTGCGATCACCACGAGGTCGCCGACCATCGAGAGCAGGACTCCATTGCTGATCCAGCCGATCGTGACGTGCATCGCGGCGAACCAAGGCGCCATGATCGCGGCGGTGAGCGCCGCGCACGCGAGCCCGTAGATGATGCCGACGACGGCCGCCACGATCAGCTTCGCCACGATGACCCGGCCGCGACGCGGCTCGATGAGAAATGTCGGCCGGGACGTGAAATGGCGGTACTCGGTGGTGATCAGGATGATCCCGACCACAACTGAAAACAGATAGGCGCTGCCGGCGGATGCGGTGATCGATCGTTGGGTTGCCGGATCGCTGAGCGGCAGCGCGATGTTGCCGCTGACGCCGTTGCTCGCGATCTGCGCCACGACGCCGAGTGCGGCGAGCGCGAGGGCCCCGATGAGCATTCCCCACCCGAGTTTGATGGTGGTCACCTTTCGCCACTCGGCGCGAAGGAGGTTGATCACGCGCCCGGTCCGGGTGGGTTGCTGGGCTCGGCGGTGAGTCGCAGGAAGGTCTCCTCCAGGCTCGAGCTTCCGGCGCGAAGCTCGTGCAGCTCCACGCGTGCCTGCCATGCCGCGCGGCCGACAGCCTCCGGGGTCGCACCGACGACCGCAAGTGACCCGTCCGCTCGTGGCGTGATCTTGACGTTGAGTGGCGCCACCGCCGCACTCAGTTGATCGGGATTCGGCGTGCGCACCACGACGCCTGCGCTCGCACCCTCGAGGTCCGCCAGTCTCCCCTCGTAGATGAGCCGGCCGCGCGCGATGATCACAACCCGGTCGACCGTCTGCTCGACCTCGGAGAGCACGTGGCTGGAGATCAGCACCGTCCGCCCATCGACGTCGGCGAAATGCCGGAGCAGTCCTCGCAACCAGGCGATCCCTTCGGGGTCGAGACCGTTGGCCGGTTCGTCGAGGAGCAGCACCCTGGGATTGCCGAGCAGCGCGGTGGCCAGACCAAGCCGCTGGCGCATGCCGAGCGAGAACCCGTGCACGGCGTACCTGGCGGCCTGGGTGAGCCCGACCAGCTCGAGCACTTCATCGGCGCGCCGGTCGGGAAGTCCGGCGGCCGCGCAGAAGACACGAAGGTGATTGCGCGCTGACCGGCCAGGATGAAAGCTCGTCGCCTCGAGGACAGCACCGACCATGCGTCCCGGCGCCGGGAGATGCGCGTAGGTGACGCCGCTGATCGTCCCCGTGCCGGAGGTCGGTGCGGCGAGGCCGAGGATCATTCGAAGCGTCGTGGTCTTGCCGGCACCATTGGGTCCGAGAAATCCGGTCACCGACCCCGGTTCCACGCTGAACGACAGATCGTCGACCGCGGTGATCTGGCCGAACACCTTGGTCAGCCCGGCGGCGACGATGCGACCCTCGATGCGGGGCGCTTGGCTGATCACGCCTTGACGCCGAGGTGAACGAGGGCCCATTCACCGAGCGCCATCAGCGCGGGCCGGAGCGCCTCGCCGCTCGGAGTCAACCGGTAGAGCGATGCAATCGGCGGACCCTCGATCACCTCGCGGGTCACGAGCCCCGCATCCTTCAGCTCGGTGAGCCGCGCGGACAGCATGCTCTCGGTGATGCCAGGGATCGCCCGGGCGATCTCGGCGAACCGGGAGGGGCGCTCGAGGAGCACGCCGATCACCAGCCCCGTCCAGCGCTTGCCGAGCACCGCGAATACCGAGGTCAGGGCTTCATCGCAGTGCGGCGCGGAGGCGGCACGACCCGGATCCATCTCCCGATGGTACCCGCGTTTTTCGCTTCGGGCCCTCCCGCTGACGCATCTCCTCCGCGGTGCGCCGCCGTATCACGGCATCGTCATGTCATTTGCCGGGCAGGTGACCGCGCTGCTACTGATCATGGCGGTGATGTCGCGGTTGCAAGCGTAAGTGCGCCTGCGTACAGACCATATGTTCGGCGCCCACCAACGTGACATCGCGAGCACTTCCCATCCCTCTCAAGGTGACTCACAATGTCGGTGCATCCTCTCCTCGCGCCGCGCGGGCGAGCGTCTCATCACGACGCCGATCGCCGTACGTCCAGGCGCGAGCGCGAGGTCACGGGACGAGTCGAGCGGCGTTCCAGAGCAGAGCCCGTCATTTCTGCGGACGCAGTGCTCAACGCTGCGTTGGTGCTCTTCAACGAGTCTGATGACTTCGACGCCACGCTCAAAAAGACGCTGGCGATGATCACCACCGCTCTCGACGGGCGCATCGGAGAGATCTGGTTGCGCGACGGAACTGCACGTGACGTGGAACTGCGCTACTCGTCATCAGATGGCGCGGAAGATGTCGTTGCCTTTGAAGCGCAAGGCAGGGCGATGGGACTCGGAGCCGGGCCGGCGCTGGTCAGTCGAGTCGTCAAGACCGGGCGTGGGTCCGCGAGTGCCGCAGTGGCCATGAGTGGAACCGATGGGCGCTCAGCCGAGGCAGCCGCGGCCGATATTCACAGCGCCTTGACCTTCCCGATCAGGGGCGCGCACAGCCTCATCGGGGTTATCGCGATCTTCCGCGAGTCGGCGGTGCGTTTTCACGGCGGTGCACTCCCGCCGATGGCGGAGATCTGCCATCACCTGGGACGGTTCATCGAACGTGTGCGCTCGGAGCGGGCGATCCATGAAGCCGCGATGGAACTTGCTGCTCTTGCATCAACCGATGCGCTCACCGGCCTCAAGAATCGTCGCGAATTCGACCGCGCGCTGCGCATCATCCCGCGCCTCCCATTTGCCGTGCTCTCGCTTGACGTCGACGGTCTGAAGCACATCAATGACTCCGAGGGTCACGCCGCCGGCGACGCCTTGCTGCGTGTGGTCGGTCACACCCTCGGCTTGCTGGTGCGAGGCTGGGACGTGATGGCGCGCATCGGGGGCGATGAGTTCGCCGCGCTCCTTCCGGAGGTGGGGGTATTCGGCGCCCAGCTGGTGGCCGAGCGCATGCGGATTGCGATGCATTCACTCGTGCTCGCCACCGGTCCCGTGCGGATCACGGTCGGATGGAGTGCGGCTCCTGCGGGCGCCGATCCGCTGTCGGTGTGGCAGCGAGCCGACGAGGCCCTCTACCACGCCAAGCGTGCCGGTGGCGACGCCGTTGCCGGGTCATCGTATGAGCGGGGCGAGATCGCCGACATCGCTGGGCGCTCGTACTCCAACGTGGTCGCGCAGATCCTCGACGGTGGATCCCTCTCGACCATGTTTCAACCGATCGTGAGTCTCGACGACGGCGCCG
Source organism: Candidatus Dormibacteria bacterium (assembly GCA_044450385.1). Taxonomy (GTDB): domain Bacteria; phylum Chloroflexota; class Dormibacteria; order Aeolococcales; family Aeolococcaceae; genus Palsa-851. The sequence continues at coordinate 25,670 of JBIOIZ010000017.1, read as the reverse complement.
TGATGGGCTACGAAGCGCTCGCACGCCCCGAGGGTTTTGCGGCGATGGACTCCGTGGAGGCGGTCTTCGAGGCGGCCCGCCATGGCGGCCAGATTCGCGACCTCGACTGGGTGTGCCGTCGCAGAGCGGTCGATGACGCGCGGGAGCTTCCACCGGACAGCACGCTGTTTCTCAACATCAGTGCCGCAGCACTCCTCGATCCCGTTCACGGCGTCGACCAGCTCCTGCTCCTGCTGAACAGCGCCGGGCGGCGGCCGGACACTGTCGTGCTCGAGATCACGGAACACGAACGCATCCGCGACTACGACATGCTGGCCCAGGTCCTCGGCGCCTACCGGGCCGAAGGGATCCGCTTTGCCGTTGACGATGTCGGCGAGGGCCACTCGACGCTCGAGCTCCTGGCTGCCTCCGCGAGCGAATTCCTCAAGCTGGGCCGGAGCCTCACGATGACCTCCACACGGGTGGGCTCGCGGGCGGCGATGGACGCGACCATGGCATTCGCCCGCGTCAGCGGCGCGGTGGTTATTGCCGAGGGTGTCGAGAACGAGTTCGTCGCCGACCTGATGAAGGCGGGCGGCATCCGGCTCGGCCAGGGGTTCGGTCTGGGCAAGCCCACCATGGCATCGGACATCGAGGATGTCGCTGCTGCGCTGGCCGATCGCGCTGCCCTGAGTGCGCTGCGGCCCCGCGCCCCCGCCGCTCGCTCGCTCGACTGACGCCTGCGGCCTGCGTCAGCCACCAACCCTGGACGCGCCCCTGCTGTGAGCCGGGGGCGTCAAGCGCGTGCGGCCGGTGAACGCGATGAGGCGCATGACAACCGTTCCCTCACCGCGAGCACCGCCACGAGTCATTCATTCCACTTCCGGCAACGCCAAAGTTGCACCTCTGAAAGCTCGAAGATCTGTCCGACAGCGTACATACGGGTGCTGTGGCATCGACACTGATGGCGACGGGGTCGCAGGCCGGTCACGCGCTGGCTGCACGTTGGCACCAGAGCTAGGCTCAATCAGATGGTCAGCTCGCCAACGTACACCCTGCGGGACCTTCGCCGCTCACTCGGAACGTATCAGAATGCGTCGGCGATCACGAGCGTCCTGCAGCTGGCAATCGATGCGCTCAACCTCGACGTCGTCACGCTCATGCGTCACGGCGAGGCGGTCGTCTCGCTGCACGCTTCGCCGCGGCCAGCCCCCGTGAGACAGGATCAGCAGCATCTGCAGGCGACCGACGCTGCATCCACGCCATTGGTCGGACCCTGCATCGTGCTACCAGCGGGCGGTCTGCGCTCGCGCCGGGAGAGCACCTTGCGCTTCGAGCGAGCCGCAGGGTCGCCGTTCAGCGACCACGACCGGGCGATCGCAGAGGTGATCGCGTCCGCTGTCGTCTACACCGAGGCGGGCATCGGGCTCCTGAGGCGTGATGGCGGATGGGCTCGCGCCCAGCGCGATGACGAGGAAAGCGGGCGGTTGCGGAAGATGCTTCGCGACCGCGACGCCTTGCTCGATCAACTTTCCGGCATCCAGCGCGCGCTGTCCCAGCGGGCACCGCTCCAGCACATCCTTGACACCATCGTTGCGGCTGCGGTTGAGCTCATCGGCGATGAGACCGTGAACCTGCGCCTTCACGATCCCAGCGACCCGGCACATCTCCTTCGAGTCGCCGGGTGCGGCTACTCCGAGGAGGTGGAGCCGTTGATGACGCGGATCCGAACCGATGAGGGTGCCGTCGGGCGGGCGTTCACCGAACGAAGGCTCGTGGTCATCGAGGACTACCAGAACGACGAGCACCGGCTCCCCGTGCTCGCCGACGAAGGCCTCGAGGCGGCGATGTCCACGCCGGTCGAGGAGAACGGCCGCGTGATCGGCGCGCTCACGGTCGCCACCCACCGGCGCGGCCGCACCTACAGTCTCACCGAGCAGCAGATGCTGGTCACGTTCGCAGTGCACGCGAGCGTCGCGCTCACCAATGCGCGCATCGCCGACTCGATGGCACACCTTGCCTTTCACGATGCACTCACCGGCCTCCCCAACCGCGCGCTGTTCGTGGACCGCCTTGGACAGGCGCTGGCGCGCAGCGGTCGCAAGATCCGGACGACCGCTGTGCTGTTCGCCGACCTCGACAATTTCAAGACGGTCAACGACAGCCTCGGGCATGCCGGTGGCGACGAACTGCTCATCGTTATCGCTCGGCGCCTCCGGGACTCGCTGCGCCCTTCCGACAGCGCGGCCCGTTTCGGCGGGGACGAATTTGCAATCCTGCTCGAGGACATCGGAACTGAGGGACGGGTCATCAGCGCATGTGAGCGCATCATGGTCTCGCTGGTTGCGCCGGTCACGATTCAGGGAACGACGATCGACCCTCGAGCGAGCATCGGTGTCGCACTGAGCCGCGACAACACCGGTGACGCGGATGGTCTCCTGCGCGACGCTGACGTTGCGATGTACGCGGCCAAAGCCGCCGGCAAGGGCAACTACAAGCTCTACGGCCCCTCGATGCACGCGCAGGCCGGCATCAGGCTGCAACTCCATGCTGACTTGGTCCGGGCGCTCGACTAGGCCAGTCACCGCTCACCCTGCGGTGATCAGGACCACGGCGACAATCGCCACTCCGACACCCGCGACCTGGGGCGAACGCAAGCGCTCTCCGAGCACCAGCATCGAACACAGCACTGTCGACACCGGGTACAGGGATACCAGCACCGCAACGATGCTCAGCAGTCCACCGTGCACCGCGAGCAGGTACAGCGCATTCGCAGTCACGTCGAGCACGCCGGCGCCGACGATCACGAATGGGTTCGCAGCCCCGAACGTCGGCGCTCTGCGCGCGAGGCCGGAGACCATCGCGAGCGCCGCCACCGAGGCACCTCGCGCCGCGACCAGCGGCCAGAGGTTCGCCGTCATCGAGGTCTTCGCCATGGCGACGTAGAACAGGCCGAAACCGAGGCCCGCGCCAAGGGCCAGCAGGAGCGTCCCGCGACCGAGGCGCGCGGTTCTGCTGCCGCCGCCGCTGAGCAGGACGACGGCGGCAACCGCTGCAGCGATGCCGAAGTACTGGAGCGCTGCCGGGCGCTCTCCGCCGCCGACGCCGACGGCGATCGGCACCACAACCGCCGTCACACCAGTGATCGGAGCGACCAGCGACATCGCGCCCGACGCGAGTCCGCGGTAGAGCATCGCCACTCCGGCAGCTCCGGCAAGACCGGCCAAGGCGCCGTCGGCGAGGTCCGCTCCGCTTGGGGTGCCCCCCAGCCCGGCGGCAACGGCAATCATGCCCACCAGACCGACACCCTGGGAGATCAGCAGCACGGAGAGCAGCGGCGCCGCGCGATTCGCCAGGCCCCCCAGGAAGTCGCCGCTGCCCCACAGCGCCGCTGCGGCGAGCGCCAGTCCGATGCTCAGGCGGTTGTCACCGAGGCGGCGGCCTGCAACCCCAACTCCTCGACCGACGCTTCGCGCATGAGGTACTTCTGCACCTTGCCGGTCACGGTCATCGGAAAGGAGTCCACGAACTTCCAGTACCTCGGAATCTTGTTGGAGGCGATTCGGCCATCACAGAAGGCCTGCAGCGACTCGGCGCTGAGGGTCACACCCTCCTTAGGCTTCACCCAGGCCATGACCTCTTCGCCATAGCGCTCGGACGGAACGCCGATGACCTGCACGTCACTGACATCGGGGTGCGCGTAGAGAAACTCCTCGATCTCGCGGGGATAGATGTTCTCGCCACCTCGAATGATCATGTCCTTGATGCGACCGACGATATTCACGTACCCCGAGTCGTCGATGGTGGCAAGGTCACCGGTGTGCATCCAGCCCGCCGCGTCGATTGCGTCTGCGGTCGCCGCATCATTGTTCCAATAGCCGAGCATCACGCTGTATCCGCGGGTGCAGAGTTCACCTGAAGCTCCTCGAGGCACGACCTCGCTCGTCTCCGCATCGATGACCTTGACCTCGATGTGCGGATGCACCCGTCCCACCGTCCCGACACGCTTGTCGAGCGGATCATCGAGCGCACTCTGGGTGGACACGGGTGATGTCTCCGTCATCCCGTAACAGATGGTGACCCCGCGCATGTTCATGCGCAACTGCACCTTCTTCATCACCTCCACCGGGCACGGCGATCCGGCCATGATGCCGGTGCGCAGCCGGCTCAGGTCGTACTGCTCGAACCCTGGATGTTCGAGCTCCGCGATGAACATGGTCGGCACGCCGTACAGCGACGTGCAGCGTTCCTGCTCGGTAACCCGGAGCACGGCGTCGGCGTCAAACGCCTCCCCGGGGACCACGATGCACGCACCGTGAGTCGTGCAGGCAAGATTCCCAAGGACCATGCCGAAGCAGTGATAGAACGGCACGGGAATACACACCCGATCCTCGGGTGTGTAGTTGACCGTCTCACCAACGAAGAAGCCGTTGTTGAGGATGTTGTGGTGTGAAAGCGTTGCGCCCTTGGGGAATCCGGTTGTCCCCGATGTGTACTGAATGTTGATCGGGTCATCGAATTGCAGGCGTGACTCGACGGCTGCGAGCGCGTCCTCCGAAACATCCCGACCGTCGCGCAGCAGCGAGGCCCAACCGTCCTCGAGAACCAGCGCCTCGCGGAGCTCGGGGCATGTGCCCTTCACCTCGCTGAGCATGTGCACGTAGTCGGCCTGCCGGAATCCACGGGCGAGCACCATGAACGACACGCCTGACTGTCTCAGCGCATACGCGAGCTCGGTCGTCCGGTACGCCGGGTTGATGTTGACGAGGATCGCCCCGATTCGGGCCGTCGCATACTGGGTGACCACCCACTCGAATCGATTCGGCGACCAGATGCCGATGCGGTCACCGCACCGGACCCCTCTCCCCAGGAGGCCACGCGCGACCAGCGAAACCTGTTCCCAGAGCTGCCGGTATGTCGCCCGGTACCTCTGATGCGGGACGACGAGCGCCTCCGACTCACCGTGCCGCTCGACAGTCCGCCTCAGGTTGTCGCCGATCGTCTCGCCGAGCAGCGGGAGCGCACTCGGCCCGGATGCATACGACAGCACGATGCCTCGACCTCCTGGTCACGCTGTTGCGCGGTGCATGGGCGCCGCCCTGCGCAACGATACGCGCGCAGGCGGTCCGCACCTCTGGTACCGCGATGGGTCAGACGGTGACCCCGGGCGCGTCAGCGCCGTCGACCACGGACTCGTCTCCCGACGACCCAGCCGATGAGGGGGCCTCCGATCGTGGTCGACCCGAGAAAGCCGACGGCCCACAGGGCCATCACGCGAGCGTGCCGACGATGGCACAGCCTCCAACTGGAGTGTCGTATTGCCCGTGGCAAGAAAGGTCACGCTCGTCCAACCCACCGGATGCCGGCTCCGCGCCGGCATCTCATCACTCGATGTCAGCTGCCGAGCACGCAGCCGCGAATGCGGCCATTGACGGGAAGATCCAATCAGGACTCACCGTGATTGCCGGCGGAGGCGTGGCGCCCCACCCTGACAGCTCCCCACGCCTGTCGATCCACACGGTCGGCAGCCCGAGCTTCCGCGCCGGCACATGATCGTGGAACAGGCTCTGCGCCACGTGCAACAGCCGGCCCTTCTCGACGCCGAGTCCACGAACCGTCTCCAGGAGGACCTCGAAGTTGCGTGGCGACGGCTTGTATGTGCCCACGTCCTGGGCGGTGACGATGGCGTCGAAAGTGACACCGAGTCGCGCGTTGCTGGCTGCGAACGAGCCTCGGTCGACGTTTGACAGGATGACCAGCTTGTATCGCGCCGAGAGCGCCACAAGCGCGGCCGGCGAGTCCGGGAATGCAGGCCAGTCCGCGACCGATGTCGCAAGCCGCTCGCTCTCCCCTGCGGAGACTTCGACACCCAGTGACGCGCCCAGGCTGCGCATTGCACCACCGAGAATTTCGGGATAGAGTGCCGCCGGGGTCTGCTCCTCCTGGCGCGCTTCCGCTCTCGCGTATCGCTCGAGCAGCTCGTCAGCACCGAGGCTGAGCCGCTGCTCGCGCGCCCAAGGGGTGAGCACCGCGGCGATGCCCGCCTCCCAGTCGATCAGGGTTCCATAGCAGTCGAAGCTCAGCGCGTCGAAATCGGTGAGTTTCATCCCGCGTCTCGCCTTGTGGCGGGAGACGGCGACCGCCCTATGAATCCGGACAGGATCAGCGCATTGATGATGATGGTCACCGCTCCCGGAATCGGTGTCGTTGCAACGATAATCCACACGAATCCCAGGATGATCCACAGGCAGCAGAACGAGAGCGCATTGATACGTGCCGCACCCGCGCCACGGTGCACTGCTCGGGCCGTCCAGATACCCCAAACGCCGGCGCCGAGCATGGCCGTGCCGGCACCGACAGCCCAACCTGCGATCACGCTCCCAAACCCCGGTTCGTCAACGTTGACGACCCCCGGGAGCCCGGTTCCGCCATGAAGAACGATGAGGCTGCCCGCGATCAGCAGCGCACCCAGCAGAACCCATGCCGAACCCTCGATCCAGAGCAGCACGCGCGCCAGCTGACGCATCAGGTGTGTCCGCGTCCGGCAATGCCGTCGAGAACGATGCCAAGCGCCGCCACGAGCCCGCCATCCGCCGGTATCGAGGACTGGGCGACCTGCGGCGCCGACCCCTCGACCGCCGATTGATCGAGGGTCACGCGCACCGCGCCGCCGCTCACCTCGAGCTCATACCGATCCGGCGTGGCGCCGGCCCCAGGCGTCTCCCACCGAGTGTCCGTGATGGCAACGCGACTGTGGAAGTCGTCGAGATCCGCGTGAACAGCGCCGCTCTTGACGATCGCCGACACCGCCGTCCCCGGGATTCGCTGGAGAGCGACGCGGAACACGCCGCTCGAGATGTGGATCGGGACGACTCCGCGCGGACGGGGCAGGAGGCAGTCGACCTTGCTCGCGCTGCTGTCCATCTGCATCTCGCGTAGGTTGATGCCACGAAGGTCGAGATGCGTGTTCCACGTCGGACCCTGGACCTGGATTCGCCACGGATGTGCCGGGTTGATCTCGATCTCGCCGCGCTTGCCACCGCGAAGCCTTCGCACCATCACGCGCTCACCGCGCACCACGGTGGTGGGTGGCGCCACCGTGCCCTGAGGGATCCGGAAGAGTTCATCCATTGGACCGTTCGCACGGACGATGACGCCGCGCGAACCCGAATCGATGGCGAGCGTGATCGTCTTGCCCTGCCCCGACGCACGATCGACTGAGTGGCTTGAGGGTTGCGCCACCACGAACCCGATCATCATCGCGGCCAGGTCCGCAGCCGTCGCCGGGTCGATGCCGCCGGCGACGATGACCTTCGCGAGCCGCGCGTGGACGGCGCTTCGCCGGATGGCTCCGGGAACCTCGTGCAGGATCCGATCCCCGTCGCGCTGCCCAGCGATCTGTGCGGCGGTGGCCGTGCACAACGTGAGCGCCGCCTGGCGCCACTCCCGTTCTCGATCCGCCCGGGGGACTCGGGCAAGCAGCGCGTCGGCGACGATCTCGAGGAGTTCGTCGCGATCCCGAACGTGCCAGTACAGCGAGGCCGCCTTGACCCCGCTCCGGTCCGCGAGCGTCCGCATCGTGAGGCCGTCCAGGCCGTCCTCCTGGATCAACTCGAGCGCCGTCTCCGCGAGGGTCGCGCGGTTCATACCCGCCTGATCGGCTTGTTCATTCGAAACCCGACTCCGTGATCGTGCTTGGCGCCATCACTTGACACACTAACACCGTTAGGGATACCTTTGGCAACACACCGACCTAACAACGTTAGCTCGAAGGAGCGTCAATGGCACATCACCTCCTCGTACTCGCCGTGATATGGATCGCCTTCGCGGGAGTGGTCGGAACGGTCGCTTCAGCCGGGGCAGGACAGCGAGTGGTCGGCGCCGTGTCGACCGGTGGCGTGTTCCTCGCAGGCATCGGATCCCTGTTGGTGTTCTTCGCATGAACGCCGCCGCTCCCGGATCCTTCGCCATCGAGGCGGCACACCTCGAAAAGCGCTATGCCAAGACCGTTCTCGCGTTGAGCGACTTGAGCTTTCGCGTGGACCGCGGAACCATCTTCGCGCTGCTCGGTCCCAACGGGGCAGGCAAGTCCACCGCCGTGAAGATCCTCACGACGATGACCCGGCCGGATGCCGGCGCCGCCCGGGTGGCGGGCATCGACGTTCTCGCGAACCCGCAGCGCGTGCGCCGACTCATCGGCTGTGTCGCACAGAAGGACGCTGTCGACCTGGAGGCGACGGGTCGCGAGAACATCACGCTGCAGGGGCAGTTGTACGGCATGAGCAGCGCGGACCTCCATTGCCGCGCCGCTGCGCTGCTCGACCAGTTCCAGCTCACCGAAGCCGCCGACCGTGTGTCGCGCACCTACTCGGGCGGCATGCGCCGCAAGCTCGGTGTCGCCATGGGCCTCGTGCACCGCCCAGAGGTGCTCTTCCTCGACGAGCCGACGGCCGGGCTGGATCCCGAGGCCCGGAGCAGTCTCTGGAAGGAGATCCACGGGCTCGCGACCCACGATGGAGTCTCGGTACTGCTGACGACGCACTACCTCGATGAAGCCGACCATCTCGCCCAGCGAGTGGCCATCATCGATGAAGGCCGTGTCGTCACCGAGGGGACTCCCGACCAGCTCAAGAGTCAGCTGCGCGGCGATGCGATCAACATCCAACTCGATGCCGATGCAGCCGTCGACGGCGCGCTTCGCGCATTGAGCTCGCCGAACGGAAGGCTCCGGCAGCTGACCAGCGACGGACGCTCGGTGCATGCGCGCGTCGACGACGGTGCGAGCTCGGTACCGGCCGTGCTCGCCGCGCTCGACGCCGCCGGCGTGATGGTGACCGCTGTGACCGTTTCACGCCCCTCGCTCGACGACGTGTACCTCAGCCACACCGGACGGAGCTTCGGGACCGCTGATTCGGGAGATTCGCGATGAGCACGCTTGTCATGCAGCCGACGCACATGGCTGTCCGCTACCTGCGAGCGCTCTGGCGCCAGCCGCTCTACGTTGTCATGCAGCTTGTCCAGCCGGTGATCTGGCTCTTCCTCTTCGGGCAGCTGTTCAAGAACATCGCCACACTCCACGGTTTCGGCGGCGTCTCCTACATTGACTATCTCGCGCCTGGTGTTCTGGTGATGAGCGCACTGCTCTCGAACGGTTGGAGCGGGACGCTCTACCTCACCGACATGGAGCGCGGCGTTCTCGACCGGTTTCTCGCGACCCCGGCCCGTCGTAGCTCGTTTCTCATCGGACAGCTCGGATACTGGGCATTGCTCACAATCATCCAGTCGGTCATCCTCGTCGGACTTGCTGTTCTCGGTGGCGCCCGATTCGCCGGCGGACCGCTGAGCCTCCTGGCACTGATCGCTGCCGCTGTCCTGCTCGGCATGGTGATGGCGAGCTTCTCCAACGCGCTGGCGCTGCGCCTGCGCGATCAGAACACCGTGATTGCTGCGAACGTGATGCTCGTGCTCCCGCTGTGTTTCGTGTCATCCGTCTTTCTGCCGCCGGGCCTGATGCCCGCCTGGATCCAGACGGTTGCGCGCTTCAACCCGGTCGACTGGGCAGTCGAGGCCGGACGTCAGAGCATCGTTGCCAATGTCGACTGGTCGATCGTGCTGACGCGCCTCAGCGGTCTCGCGGCACTGGCGCTCGCGTTCGGGTTCCTCGCCGTGCGATCGTTTCGCGCCTATCAACGGGCGCTCTGACCGGCGCTCGCACCTCGCGCTCGAAGCGCTAGTCTTCGCCCGTGGAACGGTTCGACAGCGGGCCTTCATACCTCGGCCCGACGACCTTCTGTCGAGTTCCCCTGCTCACGACCACCGATCAGCTCGATGAGGTGCGCCCGGACATCGCCATCATCGGAGCGCCCTGGGACGAGGGAGTCACGTACCGTCCCGGGGCGCGCTTCGGTCCACGATCTGTCCGGACCGCCTCCTATCAGACGGGCGAGTGGCACCTCGAGCTCGAGGTCGCGCCACTCGAGGTCCTGCGTGTCGTCGACTATGGCGACGCGCGATGCCTGCCGGGCATGGCCGAGGCGTCGCACTCGGCGATCCGCGAGCGTGTGGCCGAGGTCGCCACGCGACACGTCATCCCGCTGGTCATCGGCGGTGACCACTCGATCACATGGCCGTCGGCCACCGCCGTCGCGTCGGCGTATCCCCCGGAGAGTGTTGGGATCGTGCATTTCGATGCGCATGCGGATACCGGTGACAACATCTGGGGAAACCTGTATTCCCACGGTTCGCCGATGCGCCGTCTCATCGAGTCGGGCGCGATCCCAGGCCGCAACTTCGTTCAGGTGGGACTGCGAGGGTACTGGCCTCCCAAGGACGTGTTCGACTGGATGCGGACGCAGGGGATGCGCTGGCACCTCATGGGCGAGCTTCGCGATCGCGGCGTTGTCACCGTTGTCGGAGACGCCATCGCAGAAGCCCTCGACGGTCCGGAACACATTTATCTCTCGGTGGACATCGACGTGCTCGATCCGGGCTTCGCGCCCGGAACGGGGACGCCGGAACCCGGCGGCATGCAACCAATTGATCTGCTCAATGCCATCCGCCAGATCGTCCTGCGCACGGATGTCGTGGCGATGGACGTCGTCGAGGTATCGCCACCTTACGACTGGGCCGAGCTGACCTCGCAGAACGCGAATCGATGCCTGCTCGAAGCGGTGTCAGCGCTTGCCGTCAAACGTCGCGACAGCCTGGGCGCGACGGACTGAGCGCCCCGGCAGTCCAACCGCCAGTGGCAAGCCGAGCACAACGATCACGGCCAGCGCGGCCAGCGGTGCGTACGCGTTGCCCATCACGCCCTGAACAACCAGCACGAGCACCACGCCACCGAGATTGCCTGCCATGAGCAGGAATCCAGCAGCCGCGCCTTCGCGAGCCATGCCGGCGTGGATCGCGGACCAGTCGAGCACAACCGGAAGGCAGGCCATGATCGCGAACCCCGTGGCGAAGAGCCACACCCCGAGCCACACCACGTCGTGGCGAACATCCGTCGCAACAAACGCCACCGCGCAGAGCGCCAGTGCAAGAATGAGCATCGACCGCCGCTGATCCCGCGCGGCCACGATCGGCGGCAATACCGCGGCGCCGACAATGCCGCCGGCAGTGAGCACAGCGATGAGGTTGCCGGCGGCTCCGCCCTCGCCGAAATTCGCCAGCACGGGTTGCAGCCACGTGGCAATGGCGTTGTACACGCCCATCCCGATGAAGACAAGACCTGCGAGCAGCCAGATGAACCGGTCCCTGACCAACCAGCGCATGCTCATGGCTGTGGACGCCTCGTCCGGGTACGTGGCGGGGACGCGGAGCACCAGCAGCATCAATCCTGCCGCGACGACCGACGGGATGGACTCCACGGTGAGCACCAATCCAAGGCTGCCGGCTGAGAACAACGGCGCGGCGATGAGCACGGATGCCAGGATCCCGATGAACAGCGCGACGCTGCCGATGGAGACGGCCGTTGCACGTTCCGGCTTCGGAAAGTAGCGAACTGCAACTTTGGTGATGCTGTTGAGCACGAACGGCTGGCCGGCGGCGATCACGACCTGACCGGCGAGCTGAACGCCGAACGAGGTGGGCGCGATCACCCGGATGATCGCGCCGCCTCCGGTGAGCGCCGCGCCGATCGCAAGCGCGTGAGCGAATCGGGAGTCGAGCCAGCGACCGACCGGGAGTGCGAGCACCACGTAGATGAACGGGAAGATCGCCGCGAGATCTCCGACGGTGCCGACATCGACGTGCAGCACCTTTGCAGACCCGGTGTCGATCGCCGCGAAGGTGAGCCAGAGCAGCTGTGTGCTGGCGGCGAGGAGCGAGTAGACACCGAGGATCGCCCACCGGATCGCCGGGGCACGAGCCGCAGCGCTGGTCATGCGTTCAACCTCTCGTAGACGCCGTGAAGGCGATGGTACAGACGCCGGTATTCGCTGTACATCGGCTCGTACACGACGCGCACCCCGGGATCCGGGTCGAATGTCGCGTCGATCTTGACTCGGGCTGCGGCCCCGGCGAGGTCGATGTTGCCAAGCGACATCGATGCGAACAGCGCCGCGCCGCGCACGCTTGCATACATCGGCTGCACAACGCGTTCGATTCGACGGTTGAGGATGTCGGCATGGATCTGGCACCACAGGTCCGAGATGGCACCGCCACCGAGAATCCGGAGCACGGGCATCGGCCGCTTGATGAATCGCTCGACAGAGTCGAGCAGCCAGCGCGCGTTGAATGCCACGCCCTCGAGAACTGCACGCACGAGGTGCGCACGCTGCGTGGTCATGGAGATGTTGAGGAATGCCGCGCGCAGCGTTCGATCGTCGACCGGGCTGCGTTCTCCGTTGAGCCACGGCGTGAAGAGCACTCCGCTCGACCCCGGCGGCGCAGTGGACGCGAGCGCGACGAGGCGCTCATATGCACCGCCCGTGCGTTCGGGTCCGTCGCTCGACCCGATCGAATCGCTCAACCACTGGAGGCACACGCCGGCCGTCTCGTGATTGTTGGCGATGAGATATGAGCCGCTGCGCAGGCCGGGTACCGACGCGATCTGGTGAAACACGTCGGTGCGCTTGAACGGCACCGCACAGCCGATCCACGAGCTGGTGCTGATGGTCAGGTGTCCGGCGAAGGGGGCCACAGCACCGGATCCGATGTAACCGGTGTGCAGATCTGGGATGCCGGCGACCACGGGGATGCCCGCTCGGAGTCCCAGGTCCGATGCGACCTCAGGCTGCAGGCCACCGAGCACGCTGCCGGTTGGAATCAGGTCCGGGAGTTTTGCGACGTCCCGACCGGAACGGCGCACCAACCTCGGCAGGTATCGGTCGCCGCCGCGGGGACGGTTGTCGGTGAGCCAGGACAGGATCATCGAGGCCTGGGTCGCCGCGCGCCGGCCCGTGAAGCGCATGCCCAGGTAGTCGAGTGGCTCGAGGAGGGTCTCGATGCGTGCGTAGAGCTCGGGCTCGCGGGTCGCGAGATACAGATGATGTCCGAGTGGATCGGCGCCTCCTGGGGATGGCGCGCCGCCGGTCAGGCGAAGCCAGTTGACGAGGTTGCCCGGCGAGTAGCCGACGATGCTGACCGGACCACCCATACGTCGCGCCGCAAGAGCTCGACCCCGCGTATCCGACCACAGCAGGCACGGCGCCACGGCCTCACCGCCAGCCCCGACCGGGACTGTCGATCCCCACTGACCCGTGATCCCGATGCCGGCCAGGCGGTCGGCGTCGACCCCGCGAGCAAGCACCTCCGCGACCCCCTCACGGATACCGTTCCACCAGGCGTCGGGATCCTGGACCGCACCGCCGTCATCGCTGTAGGTGGTGACGACGTGCCGGTGGGCGACGGCGAGCAATTCACCGGAAAGGCCCACCGCGCCCGTTTTGGGGCCGCCGGTTCCGAGATCCACCGCGAGGATCCACGGCTCGGCCATCGGCCTCAGGGAACCACGTCGTACATCGCGTCGAGAGCCGCGGCGAAGAGCATGTCGAGAGCTTCATTGCCCTCCGGCGATCCTCCGAGCCCGTAGAGGGCGCCGCTCCGTGCCGGCCCGAGATTGGGCCGCTTCGCATACTCGACCGCCTCGCTCAGGTCGGCAAGGAATGCCTCGGCGACACCATCGGCGGTATTTGGTCTGGTGACGCAGAAGTGCAGCCCAGGGGGGAGCTGCAGTGTGTTGAGGCGCCAGCCCTTGCTGATCAGGAAATCGTTGACGTGGTAGATGTCGATGTCACGTCCACGGAAGGCGATGATGAACGTCGGGTCACCGAAGATCTCGAGCTCCGGGATCGCCGCGATGCCGCTGAGGATGGTGGCCGCGGTCGCGAAGATGCGCTCGGCGATCTCGAGGTATCCCTCCTCTCCAAGGCTCAGCATCGCCGCCCAGGCGGCCGCCACGACCCCGCCCGACCGGCTGCCCGAGAGCCCCGGCGACATGTAGATGCCACCCGGCCAGTCCGGGTAGCTGAAGTACTGGTACCGGCGCAACGCGCTGTTCCTATACAGGAGGACGGACGTCCCCTTCAATGCGTAGCCGAACTTGTGCGTGTCGGCAGAGATGGACGTCACCCCGGGCACACGGAAGTCGAACGCCGGTATCGGGTACCCGAGCCGCTCCGCCCAGGGGAGGATGAAGCCGCCCATGCAGCCGTCCACATGGAATCCCAGGTTGTGCTCGATGGCGAGGTCTGACATCTCCTCGATCGGATCGATCAGGCCGTGCGGGTAATTCCCGGCAGAGCCGACGATTGCCACCGTGTTCGGGGTCACGTGTTCGCGGATCCAGGCCACATCCACCCGCCAGTCGTCGCGCACGGGTGCCTGGAGGAGGGTGATGCCCAGCATGTGCGCGGCCTTCCGCAACGCCACGTGCGCGGTGATCGGGATGATCACCTCGGGCGCGGAGATGCCCTTCTCAACCCTGCCCCGCTCCCGATAGACGAGCATCGGATTGATCAGGCTCTCGGTCCCCCCGAAGGTGACCACCCCGCAAACCTCCTCGCCGGGGTGGTGCGCTGCCACCGCGCCGCAATGAAGGAGTGACGCGGTCATCGCGACGATCTCTCCCTCTAGCTTGGTCGCGCTCGGATACATGTCGCGCTGCAGAACGTTGGCATGGGCGAACAGCCCGTAGGCATCGGTGAGGAACCGGTAGTGGTCATGCCCGCCGTGATAGATGGAGCCCGATACCCGCCCGGCATTCGCCATCCGGTCCTCCTCGCCGGCCATCGCCCTGAGCTCGGCCAGGATGCTCTCCCTGGAGCGCGGTTCGACCGGAATCCGATGGTGGGCCTCGAAGCGGTCCCGGTACGGATGGAAGTCGATCACGGCTGCGAAGTCCTCGGAGTCGCCGGCCACGTCGTGTTCCTCCATCGAGGCGCGATTGTCGTCGAAGCGCGCTTTCAGGCGCAGTGGTGCCGGCGCGTCTATGCTCGCCGGCGATGGCTGATGACGTCGTCATGATCGAAGCGGCGGGGCACGAGATCCCGATCACCAACCCCGGAAAGGTCTATTTCAACCAACGGGGCGAGACCAAGCTTGACCTTGTCCGCTACTACCAGTCCGTCGAGGAGCCGCTGCTTCGCGCCATGGGCGGGCGCCCAGTGCTGCTGCAGCGCTTTCCCAACGGGGCGAGCGGACCGTCGTTCTTTCAAAAGCGGGTGCCGGATTCGCGACCCGAGTGGCTCGAGACCACGATCGTGAGCACGCCGAACGGGACGACGTCGCGAGCCCTGGTCGCCGCCGACCTCGCTCACGTCCTGTGGGCGGTGAACCTCGGTTGCCTCGGCTTTCACGTGTGGCCGTCGAAGGCCTCCGACCCTGAACACGCCGACGAGCTCCGCATCGACCTCGACCCCAGCCCGGGCGTCGTGTTCCCGATGGTGCAGGAGGCGGCACGCGAAGTCCATGCGCTCTTCGACGAGCTGGGGGTCGCGTGCCTGCCCAAGACCACCGGCAACCGCGGCATCCACGTCTACGTCCGGCTGCAACCCCGGTGGACATCCTACGAGGTGCGCTCTGCGGCGGTGGCAGTCGCGCGAGAGCTCGAGCGCCGGAGGCCCGAGCTCATCACTGGCGCGTGGTGGAAGGAGGAACGCGGCCGGCGGGTCTTTGTCGACTTCAACCAGAACGCCCCGCACAAGACCATCTTTGGCGCCTGGTCGGTTCGCGCCCGCCCCGGTGCTCAGGTCTCGACCCCGTTCGCGTGGGACGAGCTCGACTCGATCACACCGGACGTCCTGACCATCGCGACCGTCCCAACGCGAGTCGCGCAACGCGGCGACCCGTGGATGCCGATGTCGACCGCACCGCAGTCGCTCGAGCCGGTGCTCGCCCTCCACATCCGCGACGCGGCGTCGGGTGCCGTCGATGCACCGTGGCCGCCCCAGTACCCGAAGATGCCGGGCGAGCCCTCACGCGTCGCGCCGAGCCGTGCACGCAAACCCGAGACACCCACGTGAGTGAAACTGAGGAATGCGCCGAGCGGACCATTCCGATCGCGTTGTAACCTCCACTCGACACTGGAGAGTCGTCCCCGAGAGGAGGTACCAGCGCGTAGGCTTGATGCCTACTCGTGCGTCGATGGTTCGTCGATCGCATGCGGCATGTTCACGGAGGCGAGTGCCCTTGGGATTTGCGTGGTGGCGACGGCAGGAGCAGGCACGCCATCGGGACTGCCCCTGACCGACGGTCGTGAGCGCGTCGAGCTGAACGCGCGTATCTTCGTCAGAACATGGCCTCGGTGCACAGTACCGAGAGAACACCTAGGGGGAACTGCGAACCGATGATTTCCATGCCAAAACGCATGACCGGCCTGCTGTCAGGATCGGGCCTGCTTGCAGCAACGCTGCTGACCGTCGGTGGTTCGGGCGCGGCTGTCGCGACGGCCGCAGGGACGGCTCCAGTACCGCTCGCGCAACTGCTGAGCACTCACGCGTTCCTGACCCCGCCAACAACAGCGGACTGCGAGGCGCAGCTCGGCATCGCGTGCTATGCGCCGTTCCAATTCCAGAAGGCCTACAACCTCGGGCCGTTGTACAAGAAGGGATTCACCGGCAAGGGCGAGACGATCGTCATCGTCGACTCGTACGGCTTTACCGGCATCGGACAGGAGTTGAACGCCTTCGACCGGGCGTTCCACCTGCCTGCGCCGCCGCACTTCGTCATCCTCCAGCCCGAAGGACCGATTCCGCCATTCAACCCGACCAAGCGGCCGGCGATGGTCGGCTGGGCACAGGAGACCTCGCTCGACGTCGAGTATTCGCATGCGATCGCGCCTGATGCGAACATCCTGCTCGTCGAAACTCCGGTTGGCGAGACGCTCGGAGTCACCGGCTTCCCGCAGATCGTCGCAGCTGAGAACTACGTGATCGATCACCATCTTGGTGGGGTCATCTCGCAGAGCTTCGCCGCTCCCGAGCCGACCTTCCCGAACGCCGAATCGATTCGCGATCTGCGCAGCGCGTACAAGAACGCGGCTGCCAATGGAGTCACCGTGCTTGCGGCATCGGGTGACCAGGGCCCGTCCGGTCCGAAGACGCTGACACCCCAGGGCTTTGCGGCAACCTACTACCTGCACCGTGTGGCGGAGTGGCCCGCAGATGACCCGCTGGTCACTGGAGTTGGCGGTCTCCAGCTGTTCCTCGATGCCAACGGCAATCCAACCCAGCCCCCCGCTGTGTGGAACGACACCGCGCTGTTCGGTAGCCCGGCAGCGGGTGGCGGCGGCAGGTCCTCCGTCTTCGCTCGGCCGTGGTATCAGAACGAGGTCGCAGGGACCGTCGGCTCGTCGCGCGGCTTCCCCGACATCTCGATGAGTGCCGCTGTCAATGGTGCAGCGCTCGTCTACCTGAATGCCAATGCCGCCCAGGGGACAGCGGGCTTCTACCTCATCGGTGGCACCAGCGAGGCATCCCCCGAGTTCTCGGGAATCATCGCCATCGCCGATCAGATGGCCGGTCACGGCCTCGGACTCATCAACCCCGCCCTGTATGCGATGGAAGCGGCAGGTGCGCCCGGCCTGGTCGACGTGACCGCGGGGAACAACACCGTCACCTTCCCGCAGAGTGGCGCAACCCACACGGTGCGCGGATTCGCCGCGGTCAGCGGGTATGACCTCTCGTCTGGGGTCGGTACCGTGAACGCTGCGCTCTTCGTTCCAGAACTCGTCGCCGCGGTTCATTAGACCCGTGACGGTCGTCCCACCAGGCTCTCCGGGCTCGTCGATCGGGCTCCGGAGAGCCCTGGGCGGCGGCTACGCCCCCGACCCGCTCCACTCCGAGCGGTGCTGCGGCTGGGCGAGGAAGGCTTCGCGAACCGCGCGCCGGACGGTGTGGTCGAAGACGACATCTGCGCCGATTCTGCCCAGCACCTCAGCGGCTTTGAGCATCGCTTCCTCGCCCCGGGGCGACACGGCAGCCTCGCGAAAGGCGTGGGTGTGGGGGCCGATACCCTCGTCCGCAATTGCGAACTCCGGGTGGAGAGTCGGTGCCGCGTATGAGACGTCGCCAACATCGGTTGAGCCTGTCCGCTCCCAGGGAATCACGCGATCCTCCCTGAGCCCGACCGCAGCGAGGTGCACGCTGGCACGCTCGCCGAGCACGGCGTTCGAGCGCAGGTCGAGGTACGTCTCCTTCTCATCAAGCTGCAACGCGCAGCCCGTCGCCTGAGCAGCCGCTTCGAAGATCGCTCGAAAGCGAGTGTTCATGATGCGCAGATAGTCGCCGTCACGCGCACGCGTCAGGTGTTCACCGCGGGTGAGCTCCGGGATGATGTTGGGAGCCGTTCCCCCTTCGATGATGAATCCGTGCACGCGTGCGTCATCGCGCAACTGCTGCCGCCACAGCGACACACCGTTGTACGCGTGGACGAACGCGTCCAGGGCATTGATCCCATGATCGGGATGGCCTGCTGCGTGCGCCGCCTTACCGCGGTAGGTCCACTCCCAGTGCGTGCACGCGAGCGCGTACTGCACTGACGCGGTGCGATCCGAGGGGTGAAAGATGAGCACAGCATCGCAATCGTCGAACAGCCCGTCGTGGCAGAGCGGAATCTTGCCGCCACCACCCTCCTCCGCCGGTGCGCCCACGATGGTCACGCGAGCGTCGACCCCCGCGCTGCTGAGTGACTCCGCAAGGGCCAGCCCGGCTCCTGCAGACGAGGTCGCGATGAGGTTGTGTCCGCAGGCGTGTCCAAGGCCTCGCAGGGCGTCGTACTCGCAGACGAATGCGACGTGAGGCCCGGCGGTGCCGCGCCTCGCCACGAAGGCGGTCGGCATCCCGGACACACCACGGTCCACCCGGAAGCCGTGCTGCTCGATCAGGTTGCTGAGCAGCCGCGATGACTCGAATTCCTCGTAGCCGATCTCTGCGAGCGCGTGTATCGCACGCGACGTGATGATCAACTCGTCAGCCTGTGCGCTGGTGGCTTCATGGATCGCGTCGAGGAATTCGACGGGCACTGTTGTCGTCATGTGCTTCTCCCGGGCCGCTATTGTGCACAAGCGTGGAGACCCCCGAACGCCTCTACGCGGACGCCGAAGCGTCATTCCCGGAGTGGGACGTGGTCAAGGACGTTGTCGACGAGTTCATCGACCTCGCGCTCAACTATCGCCAGAGCGGGCACCCGGGTGGATCCCGCTCGAAGGTCCATCTCCTGCTCTCGACCATGCTGTCCGGCGCCATGCGCTGGGACGTGCGCCGTCCGTGGCTTCCGTTCGGTGACCGGTTCGTCCTCTCGGCGGGACACACGGTCCCCGTCGTCTACGCAACCCTCGCGGCGCTCAACGAGACGCTTCGCCTCCGTGCGGCACGCGACCCCCATCCTGCCTTCACCCTGCCTGACGACGGGCGCTGGGCTCTGTTCCCCGAGCACCTCACCACCCTGCGGCATCGTGGTGGACTGCCGGGACATCCGGAGATGGCTGGCAGGAGCCTGTTTCTGAAGTTCAACACCGGTCCCTCGGGCCACGGTATGCCGCCCGCCGCCGGTGAGGCGCTCGCGCTCAAGCTGGCCGGCGCCGGCGATGTGCGCGTGTTCGTCGTGGAGGGCGAAGGCGGTTTGACCGCCGGGGCGAGCCATGAGACGCGCAATGCCGCATGGGGGCTGGGGCTCGCGAACCTCGTGTTCCTTGTCGACTGGAACGATTTCGGGATCGATGACTTCGCCGCGTCGTCGGTGGTTCCCGGAACACCCGAAACCTGGTTCGGGTCCTACGGCTGGCGCGTGTCCGGGACCATGGACGGATCCGAGTGGTCGCCGGTGACCAGGGCTGTGCTCGAGGCAGCGCGCGGCGAGAACCCCGAGCGTGTGCCTTCGGTGGCATGGTTCCGCACTCGCAAAGGGCGGGGATACGGGAAGTACGACAACAAGAGTCATGGCTCTCCGCACGCCATGAACAGCGCGCCGTTCTGGGAGCTCCGCCACGCGTTCATGGCGAAGTACGGCATGCGCTACGCCGGCGTGGACGAGCCCGCGCCGTCTGACCCACGCGCGATTCTCGAGCAGGCTGCGGAGAATCTGCGACGGGCCGCGAGCGTGCTGGCGGACCGGGCGGCGGTTGTCGATGCGATTTCCGATCGGCTCATCGAGTTGGCTTCGCAGGTTCCGGAGCGCATCGAGGGGCTGAAGGTCGGCGGTCATGGTGCCGCCGTCTTCAGCGATCCACGGCTGACCGACTCCCGCGGTTACCCGGAGGCGATGTACCGGAAACCAGGTGAGAAGCAGGCGAACCGCACCGCGTTCGGCGCGTGGAGTTCGTGGGTGAACGCGATCGCGCTCCACGACTACGGTCGTCCGCTCTTCATCGCCGCGTCGGCGGATCTCGCCGATTCGACGAACCTCTCCGGTTTCGGCAAGGATTTCGGCGAGCTCCCCGGTTCCGGTTGGTACCAGCGTGACTCCAATCCGGGAGGGGCACTGCTCCCGACCGAGATCACAGAGTTCACCAACGCCGGGATGATCGCGGGGCTGGCGACGGTGAACCTCGCCTCGGACCCGTTCAACTCCTTCAACGGTTTCTGGGGCGCGTGTTCCACGTACGGGTCATTCAGCTACCTGAAATACGGCGAGATGCGACTGTTCAGTCAGCTCGCTCAGGACTGCGAATTGAAGGTCGGCAGGGTGCTCTGGGTCGCTGGCCATTCGGGCCCGGAGACCGCCGAGGACTCGCGAACACATTTCGGGATCTACGAGCCTGGCGTGACCCAGCTCTTCCCTGAAGGAAAGGTCATCGACCTGCACCCCTGGGAGTACAACGAGGTGCCGGTGGTGCTCGCGGCTGCGCTGGCGACCGATGTACCGATCGTGGCGCTGCATCTGACGCGGCCTGCGATCGAGCTGCCCGATCGTGAGGCGCTCGGGATGCCGAGTCATTTCGAGGCTGCGCGCGGCGCGTATGTGCTTCGTGCCTTCCGCGCGGATCTGGCTCGGATGGGAACCGTGTTTGTGCAGGGCACGACGACAACTGCGAATCTCGTGAAGGTCCTTCCTGATCTTGACAGGCTTGGCCTCAACGTGAAGATCGTCGCTGCGATCAGCCCACAGCTGTTTCGTCTGCAGCCCGCCGAGTATCGCGAGAGTGTGATCGGCGCTGGCGACCTGCTCGATGCCATGGCGATCACCAACCGCACCGTCAAGCTCATGCGGGACTGGGTCGACGGGCCGCTTGCCGCGGAGTACTCGATGGGGGCCGACTGGGATGATCGGTGGCGGACGGGTGGCTCGGTGGACGAGGTCATGGACGAGGCACACCTGACGGCGCCGTACATCCTCGAGGGTATCGGCCGGTTCGTCCGGGATCGAGAGAGCAGGCTGCGGCGCCTTCATGGCCTGGTTGCGGCGGCGGATCGTGTGGAGTCGTAGCGCCGTCTCCACCCCAAACGCTTCGGCGCGCTACACGTCCGCCCGTCGCAGGAGATGCGGCCCGTATCTCATCGCCGTTGACCGCCCTGTGGCGTCCATCGCGAAGCTCACCTCTTCACCGAAGTGTCCATAGTCGTCACCTTCGACAATGGTGAATCGGCGCGCGCCATCCGGTCGCAGCCGCGCCGCCGCCGCAAGCGGCATGATCAGCTCTGGGTCGAATAAGTACAGCGACCGGTTGATGCGGACGATGGTGATCTCTCCAATCTCGCCGCGGTAGTGGCCTGCGAAACGACCAACACTTGCGCGCGAGTGGCCATGCCCCGTTTCGGCGGCATCCTCCCATCGACGCACGACCCACGCGGCGCTGTGGAAGATGGTGTCGATCGCCATTCCAGGAACCGGACCGTTGGTATTGTTCAGGACGGCCGCGGCGAGGCCCCACTCCGGTGAGAATCCGATCTTGGTGGTAAATCCAGGAAAGCCGCCACTGTGACCGCGGATGGGGATGCCGTCGACGTGCCAGATCATCCACCCCAGTCCATGGTTGGGCTCCTCGTGTCGCTGCCACTGGGTCCGTTGCATCTCGCGACGCGACAGATCTGAGATCAGCCCACCCGACCCTGGGAAGTGCGCGTGCTGATACACGAGGAGGTCAGGCACCGTCGAAACCAGACCGCCTGCAGGTGCGAAGGCGCGCGCTTCGGCATGACGCGCGGGATGCAGATCCTCTCCGGGACGTCGCTGGTAGTAGCCGGTGGCCAGAGTCCTCCTGGCACGAGGAATCAACGAGGGGGCGCTCCCCTTCAAGCCGAGCGCCCCGAGGACATCCCGCTGCAAAAGCGCCTCGAACGGCCTGCCGCTGACGGCCTCGAGCGCCTCACCGAGCAACACGTAG
Source organism: Candidatus Dormibacteria bacterium (assembly GCA_044450385.1). Lineage (GTDB taxonomy): Bacteria > Chloroflexota > Dormibacteria > Aeolococcales > Aeolococcaceae > Palsa-851. The sequence continues at coordinate 3,430 of JBIOIZ010000017.1, read as the reverse complement.
GCGATATTTGAATAGCGAAATGACGTCGCCGGTTCCGCGAACGTCAGCTGCTGCCGCACCTCCTTGCGCACCGTGTCTCGATCCGGAAAGTCGTCATCGCCCCACGTGTTGGACCCATCTCGAATGACACCGCCGCCATGAATGAGCAGGTGACGGATGCTGATGTCCCTCGCATGTGGCAACCGCCTGATCCAGCTCAGATAGGAGGCGATGGGCTCATCGAGTCGCATCCGTCCCGCCTCGACCTGCTGCATCACCAGAGTTGCGGTCATCGTCTTGGTGATCGACGCGCAGCGGTAGCTCGTCGCGCCGGGAGTCGCCGGGCGGTCCGACGCAACGTCGGCGCTGCCCATCGCATCGAGCATGACAACGCGAGCATCATGGCTGATCCCGAACGAGATTCCAGGGACGCCCCAGCGCATCGCCTGGTAGCGAATCCACCGGCGGGCGACCTCCGCCGAATCAGCAAGCTGGCGGGGTGCGATCTTCACGATCGCAACACTAGCGCGTCGACGCCGCCCGTCTCTTTCTACGGGGAGCGGCATCCACAGCGAAAAAAAAGGGGCGCCGGTTTCCGGCGCCCCTTGATCAGTCGGGCAGCAGGGCGCTAGGCGGCAGCCATGCGCTTGATGAACTCCGGGCCGACCGAGCCGATCCCGGTGATGCCATCGAATCCCGGTGCCGTGTTCACGGTGACGAGGCGCGACGCGCAATTGCCGGTCCCGTCGCAGTAGGTCTCCATGCCCTGGTAGTCGATCGCGCGAAGGCTCACGACGAACCCGGCGGACTTGTTCACCGTGTTGGCGTAGTCGACCCGGATCACAGCGGTTGCGTTCGGGTTCACCGCCGGCACGATGTCGTTGAAAGCCGCCGGGTGTGCGAGGTCCACCGCGTAGAGGGTTGGATTGAGGAACCCGATCGAGCCGCCCGCTGCCTGGTCCGCGTCCGCGATCACACCGGCGAGCAGTGGCGACGCCAGGCTGGTTCCACCTTCCTTGAACTGAGAGTAGCGTACCGCACCATTCGGGAAGGTCTGGGTGAATCCGATCAGCATGCCGGTGGATGCGTCAGCGTCCATGGAGATGTCCGGGATGACACGAAGCGGCGTCGGTCCGAACAGGTTCTGGTTGCGCAACGCGAGCGCGGCCGGCACCACGCCGGCCTGGTAGGAGGGTTGCAGATACGTGTAGCTCGTTCCAGCACCACCGCCCGCCTGCCACGCGAGCGCGCCGAGTGGCGTGGTGGCGGAGCCGCAATTCGTGGTCACGCCGGTGCAGAGAGTCTGCTTCGCGGTCGACCAGCCGTACTCGGCGGTCCTGGCATGTGACTTGCTGATTTCCAGCGAGGTGCCGCCGACCGCGGTCACGTACGGGCTGGTGGGTGGGTAGTCCGGGACGGTCATCCCGAAGTCCGCGAAGTTGTCGCCGGAATCGCCGCTCGAGAAGAGCACGCTGACCCCGGTCGTATCTGCAAGGAGGAACGTGCTGTCGAACGCAGCCTTGGTTGCAGCGTCGACCAGCAGGTCACCGAGGGTGTCGCCCCACGAATCACTGACAACAGATGCGCCGCTGGTGATCGCGGTGTTTACCGCGGCCAGCAGGCTGCTGTCCAGGCAGTCCACGGCGCCCACATAGATGATGTGCGCGCCTGGAGCCATGCTGTGCGAGGACTCGACGTCGAGCGCCTGCTCGGCATACCAGCCGCTCGCAGCGCAGAGAGTCTCGTTGCCAACCGACGATGGCTTGATGTTCGTGAACTGGGCCTTGCGCAGTGGGATCGCCGAGTCGTTCAGGCTGAAGTACTGCTGCGCGTCGGAGAGCAACGTCGGCGAGTCGTACGCGTCGACGATCGCGATTGAGACGCCCTTGCCGTTGGTGCCGGCGTTGATGCTGTTTGTCAGACCGTACGCACCCTGGAGCTGTGCCGGCTTGTAGCCGCAGATGTCGTATGGCTGCGGGGCCGTGAATGGCGCGTACAACGACGCCTTGTCCGTCGTATCGAGCTTCTCACCGAAGTAGCCCGCGCACGGCTGCGGGTTCTTGAACGCGGCGGGTGGCGGCGGCTCCTGCGAGGGTTTGGCAGCCGGCGCCGCCGACGTCTGGACGGCTCCGGCACTCAGATCGTTGGTCGCAACCGACTGATTGACGCCGACCACGCCCGAGACAACGCCTGCGATCGAGGCGGGGACGGACATCGTGCGGCTTGCGAGGCGCAGGTCCCTCCCATTCACCTTGTAGGTGTCGAGGGTGGTGTCGAAGGCCCGCTCAACCTGCGCGGCGCTCCCGGTGGCAGGGACGAACAGGCGGTCCGCCGGGACCGCACCGACCGTGAATCCCTGCTGGCGCAACCATGTTTCAGCGGTGGCGACGGCGGCCTGGGTCGGCGCGAAGCGCGCGATCCACTCACCCTGGGTGAGGAAATGGCGATACTGGGCCGAGCCGGGGGTCGAGACGGCCTTGACGAGCGCCTGAGCGGCGAAAGCATTGCGCAGCGACAGATTGAGGTCGAAGGCGACGGTGGTGCCCGCGGCGACCCGGCCCTCAGGCCTGGAGCGCTCGACGCCGGACGTCAACGATCCCGACAGCGCAGCGCGGCCCGAGGTGCCTGATGCCGAAACCGGACCACCGGTGGCCACGGTCGCGGCTGACACGGCAAGACCCACCGATGCCAGCGCGGCCCATGATCGTACGACTGGTTTCATGAAACTCCTCCTGGACGGCGCGAACTTGCGCCGAACACTCTGCCCACATATCTACTGCGCACACGAATCCCTCTCGTCACCGACGGGAGCTCCGATGGGAGCATTGTGGCGCGCTGGATGCGACAGGCGCAAGAGGTTTGTCCGCTTCGAACGATTCGAAGGACTGATTCGACCGTTTCGGCGGATTTGAAGGCCACTCGCATGGTCCCGAGAGCGTCCCCAACCGCTCTTCACACTTTCTCGGGTGAGATGTGGTTGGCTCGGGCGCACGGGTGTCATGGCTCTCATGGCGGTCACCGGCTGCGGGGCCGCGCCGTCGGCCTCACCCACCACCGCATCGGGGCCGACCTCACACAAAGTGATGCCGGCAACGCCGCTCTCGCTGCTCATCGAGCCAGACGCAGGCTTGGGCCCTCTCTACGAGATTCTCGGCTCGGCGCAGCACTCGGTTGATCTCATCATGTACGAGCTCGAGGACAGCCGAGCCGAACAACTCCTCGCGAACGATGCGGGGCGCCTGGTCGACGTGAGAGTCGTCCTCAACAGCGCCGTCACCTTCTCTGTGAACGCTCCGGCCTACTCCTACCTGGTGGCGCATGGCGTGCACGTGCGCCGGGCGAGTCCATCATTCGCCCTCACCCACCAGAAGACGCTGATCGTGGACGGCTCGGTAGCCGTGATCATGACCCTCAACTGGACGAGTCGTTACTACTCGGATACGCGTGATGT
>JBIOIZ010000016.1:0-46882 GCA_044450385.1 Candidatus Dormibacteria bacterium | reverse complement strand
CGAGCGGCTCGACGCATCTGGGCGCGACACATGCGCGAGCGGTACGGCGCCAAGGACGAGCGTTCTCTCAAGCTGCGTTTTCACACGCAGACGGCGGGATGCTCGCTCACCGCGCAGCAGATCGAGAACAACGTCGCGCGGACTGCCTTCGAGGCGCTCGCCGCGGTCCTCGGTGGCACGAACTCCCTCCACACCAACTCGATGGACGAGGTGCTCGCGCTCCCGACCGAGAAAGCAGCGCAGATCGCTCTCCGCACCCAGCAGATCCTCGCCTACGAGACCGGTGTTCCCTCGGTCGTCGATCCGCTCGCGGGCTCGTGGTTCATCGAAGACCTCACCAACCGGATGGAGCAGGCTGCCGAGGACTACTTCGCGGCGATCGGCGAACGCGGCGGCATGCTCGACGCCGTTGCCGAGGGTTTCCCGCAGCGCGAGATCGCTGACGCGGCGTTCCGATATCAGAGCCAGCTTGAGACCGGAGAAAGAGTCATTGTTGGCGTCAACGTGTTCCAGCACAGCGTCGACCTCACCCAGCCCCCGACGCTGGTGATCGACCCCGACGTCGAGGTGGAACAGGCGGCTCGTCTCAAGCAGTTGCGCGAAGGTCGCGACAACACCAGCGTGGCCACACGGCTCGACGCGCTCCAGGAGGTTGCGCGCGGCAGCGACAACATGATGCCGGCGATCATCGATTGTGTCCGCGCCCGCGCGACCGAGGGCGAGATCGTCGAGGCGCTGCGCTCGGTTTTTGGCACCTATCGGGAGGCGCCCGTTTTTTGACCTTTCCTTAACCCCTCCATAAGAGAGAGGTGGCTAGGCTCACCCGATATCGTGGGAGCAAAGCACATCCTGGTGGTCGAGGACGAGGAGGTCATCCGAGAGACCCTCCGATTCAACCTCGCGCGCGAGGGATACCAGGTGAGCCAGGCATCCAACGGGATCGAGGCGCTCGAGAAGGCACGGGAGCTGCGCCCCGACCTGATCGTGCTCGATCTGATGCTTCCCGAGCTCGGCGGCCTGGAGGTGTGCCGGATCCTTCGCCAGGAAACGACCACGCCGGTACTGGTGCTGAGCGCGCGCGACAGCGAGCTGGACAAGATCGTCGGCCTCCGCGTCGGCGCCGACGACTACATGACCAAGCCGTTCTCGCTCGCTGAGCTCACCGCCCGGGTGATGGCGCTGCTCCGCCGCGCGCAACCCGCAGTCGAGGAACGAGGCGTTGTCGAGGTGGAGGAGTTCGGCGACTTCCGGTTCGATCGCGGCGCGCGCTCGGTGCGCGTTGGGCAGGAAGCACTGCGGCTCTCACCCAAGGAGTTCGACCTCCTCTCGTTCCTGCTCGCAAATCCCGGCAGGGTTCACTCGCGAGAGCAGCTGATCCGCCGCGTGTGGGGCCCCAAGTTCTTTGGCGAGCGCAAGACGGTCGACGTCCACGTTCGGTGGCTTCGCGAAAAATTCGAGCCCTTCGAGGCACTTCCATTCAGGATCACGACTGTCTATGGAGTCGGCTACCGCCTGGACCGCGTCCTCGAGCAGCTCGACCCTTCGGCGCCGGGCGTCGCCGTCATCGGACGGCGCTGACTGCCCTGGAGTCGGCCCTGCCTATACTTGCCGCTCCCGCCCGAGTACGGACCAGGGAGATGGCCGCCTTGGAATCGCCGCTCGCCGTCATCGACATCGGGTCAAACTCGGCCCGAATCGCAGTGCTGAGGCTCGATGAATCGGGCCAGCTCGACATCGTCGCCGATGCCCGAACGTCACTCCAGCTTGCCCGCCACATCGACTCGCGCGGCCGGCTCGAGGCCGCTGCCATCACCGAGGCAATCGCGGCGGTCCGCGACTTTCGCGCTGTCGCCGCAGCCGCCGGGGCCGAAAGGACCGTCGCGGTTGCCACCGCGGCGATCCGCACCGCAGTCAACCGCGACAGCGTGCTCGCCCGGCTGGAAGCCGACACGGGCCTGGCCATCAGGGTCATCGATGGTGAGGAGGAGGCGCGATTCGCCTTTCTCGGAGCCGTCCACGGCCTGCCGATCGACACCGGCTACCTCATCGACGTGGGCGGTGGGAGCTTCGAGCTCGCCTACTTCGAACGGCGGCGCGCCCTCCGCTGGTGGACCTTCGAGCTGGGCGCTCTGGTCACGACAGACCAGTTCCTGGGGAGCGATCCGCCGCGACCCTCGGAGATGGCCGCCCTGCGCGACCACGTGACCCAGACTCTGCGCGATGCCGGAGTGCCGATCCTCCCTGAGGACGGCGGCATGGTCGGGACGGGTGGCACCGTGCGCAACCTGGCCAAGATCCACATGCGCTCGGTCGCTCATCCGATCGCCCGGGTCGACGGCTACGTCCTGCAGCGCCGCGAAGTGCGGGATCTGACATCGCGGCTCACCACTCGGAACCGCTCGGCCCTGCGAACGGTACCGGGTCTCTCCACCGACCGCGCCGATTCGATTGCCGGCGGCGCACTCGTCGTGATCGCCGCCATGGAGGCCCTCGGAGCGCGCAGCCTCATGGTTTCCGGACATGGGTTGCGTGAAGGGATCGCGCTTGCCGAGCTCAAGTTGCCGCTTCCCGAGGTTTGGCAGGTGCGGCGCAGTTCGGTCGCCGCGCTGGCCTCCCGATTCTCGACCTGGGATGCGCCCAAGGCCGCCCAGCGGGTCGAGATGGTCCGTGCCATCCTCGGCGTCTCCGATCCGACGATGCCTGCCGAGATGCGTGAGGTGCTCGATCATGCAACAACGCTGCTCGACGTCGGACAGAGCATCAACTACTACGATCGTTGGAGCCACGCCGCCGGGGTGACTGCCTCCGCGGACCTCCAGGGCTTTACGCATCGCGAGGTCGCGCTCATCGCCACGACCCTCGCCCGGCTTGGGAAGGCACGAAGCAACCTTCCGCGCTACGCGCGTCTCTGCACTCGTGATGACATCAAGCGAATCGACAAGCTGGCGGTGATCCTCGAACTTGCCGACGAGCTCGAGCGGCGCGTCAACGGCGGGGGACCTCCGACCTTTCGATTCGACGAACGCCGCAACCGGGTGGTCGTGTCGACCGGGCTCCCCTACACCTGGGAGCCTGAGGACCTGACCCGGCGCTTCCGGACCCGCCTGGGGCGAACGCTCAGCCTGCGCCCAGCAGAGACGGCGGGTGACCGAACGAGGGGGCCGGAGTCTCCAAACGGTCGATCGACTGGTAGAGGTCCTCGACGAGCGTGATCAGGATGGGAGGCGCCTCACAGGCGAACATGAGCGCCTCGATCGTCGCGACCTGGCGGCGCAGCCCATCGACCGCGTCGATCCGGTCCCAGGGGTCCGATGCGAGTCGTTGCACGCGTTCGAGTATGCGTCGAGCCACCGCGGCAAGGCGATTGTGAAATGGATATGGTGCAGGGCAGATCTGATGGTGGCAGGCTCGACACCCATTACAGTGGGTGGAGATGAGCGAGCCACTCCTGCACCCCCACCACCAGACGCTCGGCGAGGAGCTGACCCACGTGCGACGCATCGTCGCGGACATGGGGGAGCTTGTCGACACCGCGATCACCCAGGCGACGAGCGGCCTCGCCGAGCGCGACGTGAGTCTGTGCGCCCGCGTCATCGCGGACGACGCCCTCGTCAACGATCGTCAGCGCGAGCTGCGCGAATTGTCGTTCTCGCTGATCGTCAACCAGAGCCCGGATGCGCGCGACCTTCGCGAGATCATCGGGCTGCTGAACATGTCCTCCGAGCTCGAGCGCATGGGCGACCACTGCGTCAGCATCGCGAAGCTCGCGCGCAACCTCGCCGACCTGCCGCCGTTGGAGACTTACGTCGACGTCCCGAAGATGGCCGCCTACTGCAGCGATCAGGTTCGCGGCATCCTGGCCGCCATGGTGTCGCGCGACGTGCTCCAAGCGCGCCGTATCGCGGCCGGTGACGATCGGGTCGACCGCATCTATCACCGCCTGTTCGACGACCTGATCCAGATGATGACCGAGGACAACACCACGGTTTTCAGAGCGACGAACCTCGTGTTCATCGCTCATCACCTCGAGCGTATCGCCGACCGCGTGACCAATATCGCTGAGGATCTCGTGTTTCTCGACTCCGGGGCCATCGAGGAGCTCGGCTGATGACCGTGTCCGAGGCCGCGGAGGCGCCCGAGGACGCGCCGCCGCCGGAGTCGGATTCCGGAAGGAAACACGCGGTTGAGCTGGGCGACCGGCACCGGTACATCAACCGGCACCTGAGCTGGCTCGATTTCGACACGCGAGTACTCGAGCTCGCCGAGGATGCAGCCCGCCGCCTGCTCGAGCGCGCCAAGTTTCTGGCCATCTCGAGCAGCAACCTGGACGAGTTCTTTCAAGTCCGCGTCGGTGGTTTGATCGAGCAGCGTCGCGCGGGTGTGGCTGCGCTGAGCCCGGACGGAATGACCGTCGATGAGCAGCTCTTCGAGATCCAGCGCCGGTGCGTCGACCTCACGGCCCGGCAGGTACGCGCGTTCCGGGCCATCGTCGAGGGCCTCGACCAGGACGGACTGCATTTCTCCAATTACAACGCGCTCGACCCAGGCGAGCGGGAGTATGTCGATTCCGTGTTCGAGGAGCGGATCTTTCCGGTGCTCACACCGCTCGCGGTGGACCCGGCGCATCCGTTCCCATACATCAGCGACCTGTCTCTCAACCTCGCCGTGGTCGTGGGTGCGCCACGTGGCAGCGAGCAGCGGATCGCCCGCGTCAAGGTCCCCCCGCTGCTGCCCCGATTCGTGGTCATGCCGGACGGCGAGCGCTTCGTGCCTGTGGAACAGGTCATTGCCGCACACCTGGATCGGCTCTTTCCCGGCATGCGCGTCATCGGCCAGTACCCGTTCCGCGTGACACGCAACGCCGACCCGGCGCTCGAGGAGGAGGAGGCAGAGGATCTGCGAACCGCGGTGCAGGAATACCTGCGCCGCCGCCGCCGCTCGCCGCAGGTTGTCCGGCTCGAGATCGATATCACGATGACGCCGGAGGTGAAGCGCCTGCTCATGCGGGAGCTCGAGCTCTCCACCGAAGACGTCTACACCGTGGACGGTCCGCTCGACCTCAGCGGCCTCTGGGGGCTGTACGAGCTGAACAGGCCCGATCTCAAGGAGCGGCTCCCCGCTCCGGTGATCCCCCCCGCCCTCGCCAAACCCGCGAACGACGACGGCGAGGTGGACATCTTCCGCGTGATCGACGAAGAGGACGTGCTCGTCCAACACCCCTACGAGTCGTTCGCAAGCAGTGTCGAAGCATTCATCGACCAGGCTGTGAGCGACCCCGACGTGCTCGCCATCAAGCAGACGCTCTACCGGACCTCCGGCCCTGACAGCCCGATCGTCCGTTCTCTCATCCGCGCCGCTGAGTCGGGCAAGCAAGTGGTCGCGCTCGTCGAATTGACCGCTCGATTCGACGAGGAAGCGAACATCACGTGGGCGGCGGAGCTCGAGAAGGCTGGTGTGCACGTCGTCTACGGCGTCGTCGGGCTCAAGACCCATGCCAAGGCCACCCTGGTGGTCCGGCGCACCGGGACTGGGATCCGGCGCTACTGGCACATGGGCACCGGGAACTACAACTCTCAGACGGCGCGGCTCTACGAGGACATCGGCCTGCTCTCTTCGGACGCAGAGATCGGAGAGGATCTGACCGACCTGTTCAACTATCTGACGGGCTACAGCCGCCAGCGGCAGTACCGACGCCTGCTGGTGGCACCGGTCACGCTGCGCAGCGGGATCGTCGAGCTGATCCGAACGCAGACACACAGCACTGGCCGGATCATCATCAAGTGCAACCACCTGATCGACCCGGAGGTGATCGAGGCGCTCTACTCGGCGTCGACTGCAGGCGCGCGTATCGACCTCATCGTGCGGAGCTCGTGCGGCGTGCGTCCCGGAGTCAAGGGGATGTCGGAGAACATCTGGGTGCGCTCGCTGGTCGGTCGCTACCTGGAGCACTCGCGCATCTACCATTTCGGTGACGACCGCTGGTTCATCGGATCCGCGGACCTGATGGGTCGCAACCTCGATGGACGGATTGAGACGGTGGTGCCGGTGATCGACCTCGGCCTCCAGGCGCGGCTCGCCGAGATCGTCGACGTGCTCCTCGCAGACGACGTGCTTGCCTCTGAGCTCCAGGCCGATGGAAGCTGGCGCAAGGTCCCGACCGTGCGGGGCCTCGATGCCCAGGAAGAGCTGCACCGACTCGCGGTCGAGCGCGCCTCGAGGTGACCGGCCCGGCCGGGAACGAGCCCGGGCGCGGGCTTCGTCTCGAGGTGCCGATCACGTTCTCGCCGGAGCCGCTCGACGACATCGACGCGTCCGTGACGGTGGTCGCCGAACCCGTCCGCAAGGTCCGTACGACGCATTGGGACACTGCGGATCTCCGCCTTGCCCGTTGGGGCGTTGCCCTCGAACACTCGGGCGAGGCGGGCTGGACCCTGCGCCTGCCGCCGACGAGCGAGGGGATGGCCGCTCCCGACGGGGCCGAGCTTCATTTCGAGGGCGGTTCGGAGCGGGTGCCGGAGCCGGCGCTGCGGCTCGTCCGCGTCTACGCGCGCCGTGCACACCTCGAGCCTGTCGCCCGCCTCGTCACCGTGACCGCGGCGGCGATGCTGCTTGACGCTGAGGGGGCCGTGCTCGCGCGCCTGGTCGACAACACCGTCTCGGTGTATTCGGGCTCACGCATCACTCAGCGCTTCCGCGAGATCGACCTCGCCAGTGACAGCGGACAGCTCCTCGACGAGCTGGCGAATCGGTACCAGGCGGCGGGCGCGCAACCCGCGAGACCACGGGCTCTCGTCGCTCGAGCCCTGGGGCTCGTGGGCACACCCCCTGCGGAGATCGGATCGGTCACCCTCGGCGGCGCTGCCACCGCCGGCGAGGTCGTGAGACGGGCTCTCAGCACGTCGGTCATCCGGCTCATGCGTCACGACCCCGGGGTGAGGTTGGGCGTCGATGCCGAGGACGTGCACCAGGCGCGCGTGGCCACCCGCCGCCTCCGCAGCGATCTGCGGACGTTCCGGCCCCTCCTGGATGAGACGTGGGTCGAATCGTTGCGTGACGACCTGCGCTGGATCGGCGGTGAGCTCGGGCGTGTCCGCGATGCCGAGGTCCTCCGCGACCGCCTCCGCGCGGCGGCCACAGCCCTCCCGCAGGGGGACCGACACTCGGCTCTGGCGGTCGTTGCGCCGCTGGTCGGGCAGGTGCGCTCCGCCCGCCGCCATCTCGTCACCGAGATGGAAACGGAGCGCTACGTCGAGGTGATCGACCATCTCGTCGCGGCGGCGCGTGCACCGACGCTGACCGGGATGGCGGCGTCGCCGGCGCGCGAGGCGCTGCCGGGGCTCGTTCGCAAACCCTGGCGATCCCTCAAGTCGGGTGCGCTCGCGGCTCGGGGCGGCAATGTGCCCGACGAGCAACTCCACGACCTGCGGATCCGAGCCAAACGCTGCCGCTACGCTGCCGAAGCAGCTGCCGCAGCCACAGGCAAGAGCGCGGCGAGGTTCGCTCGTGAGGTCGCCGCGCTCCAGGAGATCCTCGGGGAGCTGCACGATGCTGTCGTTGCCGAGGCCTGGCTTCGCGACCGGTCGACGGCACCTCGGATTCACGAGACGGCGCTGTTCGCCGCAGGCGAGCTGGTCGCCCTGCAGCGTGATGCCGCGGAGCAGGCGCGCATCGGCTGGCCGGCCGTCTGGACGCGTGTCGAGCAGAGCTGGTCGAATGCCTGGCGATGATGCGACGAGCTACCTCGTTCGTCATGCGAAAGCGGCGGCACGAGAGCGCTGGACGGCCCCCGATCGCGACCGGCCCCTGACAGACGCTGGAAGGTTGCAGGCTGCCGGTCTGGCGAAGATGCTGGCGCCCAGGACACGCAGCATCATGTCGAGCCCCTACCTGCGCTGCGTACAGACCGTCGCTCCTCTCGCGGCGGCCGTCCGCCTTCGCGTCGAGGAAGAGGAACGTCTTGCAGAGGGTGCAGACCCGAGTTGGGCCATCGCCGAGCTCGCAGCAACGCCGGGTGCCGTGCTGTGCACCCATGGCGATGTCATGGCGTCGATCGTGATCAGCCTGACCGATGCCAAGGTTCCGATGGCCGGCGGGAAGCAGTGGGGCAAAGCGGGGACCTGGGAGTTCACGATCGCCGATGGGCGGATTCTCAGAGGCCGCTACCTGCCGCCGCCGGTCTGAGGTTCCGGGGCGATGCCGTCGCGATCGCCGGCGACGCGGATCAGCACGCATGCCCAGGTCCGGAAGGGTCGCCACGCTTCCGCGAGCGAAGAGATCTGAGCGGGAGCCGCCGGACCTGCCAGCCCGTAGAAATGGCGGATGTATGAGGGCATGCGCGGCTCGCCCAATGTGAGCATGTCGGTCGCCCCGGTCGACCGCAGCAGGATCAGCCCGGCGTAGGTCGGGCCGATGCCAGGCAGCTCCAGCAGCTCGGCCATCGCCTGCTCGGGTGCCATGGCCAGGAGACGTTCGGGCTCGAGATGACCATCCAGGGCGGCCCGTGCGATCGCATGGAGCCGGTCGATGCGTTGCGGCTCGAGGCCGGGGAACGCATCGAGCGCCAGCAGCGCCCGGGGCCTTGGGAACGCTTCGAGTTCGCCGCCCGGCAGCCTGAAGACGCGGCCGTGGGCGGCCGACAGACGTCGCCGAACCGCAGTGGCCTGGGTTCGATGTCTGCGCTGGCTGAGGATCGACCAGGCGGCCGCCTCGTAGGGCAAATGAAAGAGCACCGGCCGGAGCCCCGGGAACTCCGACTGGAGCCGTCCGATCACAGGGTCACGGCTGCCTACCGCAGCCCACGCTGCACCGGATTGATCCAGCGACAGCACTCTCCGCAGCTGGGACAGGACCATGTCCGGATCGGCTTCGCCGAAGAGCCGGCAGTGCAGTACCCCCTGCGCGTCCTGGGTGACGAACGCCGCGGCGTGATGCTCGAGGTCGTCGGCGACGAAGGCAAGAGACATCGAATCCCCGTCCGGCTTCGGTCGCCCCGTGTTGGGGCCGAATCCGAAGCTTGCCGCCGCCGCCAGGGAAAAGTCCCCGTCCGGCGTGATGGTCAGCTCCGCCGTGGCTGTGTCAGTCACGGGTGGCTCGTTATCCGCGGAGGCGGAGGATCAGGTTGATCACGAACGTCAGGACCACGCTGACCACGATGCAGAAGACCACCGGGAAGAAGAACGAGAAGCTCCCAACGCTCACCGAGATGGTCCCCGGAAGCTGGGTCACGCCGAGGCGAGTCAGGAGCACGAGCACCCCGCCGAGCACCAGCAGCAGCGCGCCGGCGATCAGAAGCAGCTTGCCAACGTCGCCGAGTGCCATATCGACACTCTAAGGTAGAGTCCGCGAAACGCATCCACTTCAAGCAGGTCCGGAGAGGCCGGCAAGGGATCGCGGCGCCGCCGCGCGGCCGCCCTTGCCCGGACCGACGCGGGCTGGAGGGCGAAGCGCCATGACGGTAACGACCCAGCGAAACCGGATGCTCGGCCATGTGATCAGCGCCGAGCAGTTCGATCGCGAGTTGCTCGACCTCATCTTTCTGCGCGCCACAGCCCTCGCAAACGTGCGTGACGACAGGCTGGCGCATCTGGTGATGGCGACGCTTTTTTACGAGCCGAGCACGCGGACGCGACTGAGCTTCGAATCGGCGATGCTGCGTCTCGGCGGGTCGGTGATCGGGACGGAGGCCGCGAGGACGTTCTCCAGCGCCATCAAGGGCGAAACCCTGGAGGACACGGTGCGCATGGTCTCGACCTACGCAGATCTCATCGTCCTGCGCCACGACGAAGCCGGGGCGGCCGCTCGGGCGGCGAGTGTTGCGGCGGTGCCGGTGGTCAACGCGGGGGACGGTCCGGGTGAGCACCCCACGCAGGCGCTCCTCGACCTCTATACCATCGAGCGCGAGCTCGGTCACGTCGATGGGGTGAGGGTCGCTTTCTGTGGTGACCTCCGCTTCGGCAGGACCGCGCGTTCGCTCGCGCTGTTGCTGGCGCTCTATCCCGGCGTGCGTCTCTCCTTCGTTGCCCCGGCGGTGATCCAGATGGGCGGCGATATCCTCGCGCGCCTCGAGGCGCGCGGAGTCGAGTGCCGGCTCGCCGATCAACTGACCGACGTCATCGACGACATCGACGTCGTCTACCAGACGCGCGTGCAGAAGGAGCGCTTCACAGATCCGCTCGAATACGAGCAGGCCAGGACGGCGATCCGCATCGACGGCGCGATCATGAAGCAGCTTCCCGCGACGGCGATCGTGATGCATCCACTGCCACGCGTCGACGAGATCGCGCCGGAGGTCGATGCGGATCCACGTGCCGCCTACTTCCGGCAGGCGGCAAACGGCGTCGCCATCAGGATGGCATTACTCGAGATGCTGCTCGTATGAGCGTGCCGCCGTGACCGGGCTCGCACAGCCGCTCGACAGCAGCCCGCAGCTGCTCGATGGAGTGGCGCTGCAGCGCATCACCATGCGTCTCGCGCACGAGATCGCGGAGCGCCATCCCGCTTTGGACCGCGTCGTGCTCGTCGGCATTCCGACGCGCGGCGTCCCGCTCGCCCGCGTCGTGGCGAATCACCTCGTGCACCTGGGACACGCCGCCCCACCGGTTTGTGCGCTCGATCCGAGCGCGCATCGCGATGACCGTCCGCGTCCGGCGTCCCCGCACCCGGCGCTCGACGACGTCGACGGTGGTCCCATGCCCCGGATCGACGGCTCGGTTGTGATCGTGGTGGACGACGTGCTCTTCACCGGCCGGACGGTACGAGCGGCGCTCGATGCCCTCGTCGATTGCGGCCGCCCCGCCGCCGTCGAGATACTCGCGCTGATCGACCGAGGCCACCGCGAGCTGCCCCTGCGCGCCACGTATGTCGGCAAGAACGTGCCGACGGCGCCGGGTGATCGCGTGTTCGTGCGCCTCCGCGACGTGGACGGCGTCGACGGCGCGTGGCTGCGCCAAGGTGCCACGCTGTGAATGCGATCCTGCGCGGCCTCCGCGTCATCGACCCGCTCGGGCGTCTGGACGCCGCTGGTCAGGACGTGTGGTTCGACGGCGGGAAGATCCTCGCCATCTACCACCACATCGACGCTGCGGGAGTGCCGATCGTCGACCTGACGCCCCCGCAGGGGACCGATCCCTGCGTGCTCTGCCCGGGGTTCATCGACCTGCACGCTCATCTTCGTCAGCCCGGTGACGACGAGGCTGAGACCATGGAGAGCGGATCGCGCGCAGCCGCGGCCGGCGGATTCACCTCCGTTGTCGCGATGGCGAACACGTCACCGCCCATCGACACACCGGAACGCGTCGCGGAAGCCCGCCTTGCTGCCAGCAACCTCCCGGTGTCGATCCTGCAGGTCGCTGCGCTCACCCGCGACCTCGCGGGCGCTGAGCTCGTCGACATTCGCAAATGCATCGAGGCGGGGGCCGTCGCGGTCAGCGATGACGGACGCAACGCCGTATCACCGCGCCAGCTTGCGATCGCGCTTGCGGAAGCGGCACACCTTTCCAGTGCGGTCTTCGTGCACCCCGAGGACGAGGAGATGATCGCGCAGGCCAACGCCACCCAGGGTTCGGTGACACGCAGCACGATCCGCCCCGCGGAAACGGAGACGCGCGCAGTGAATCTCGCGATTCGCGCGCTCGCCCATGCGCGGTCCGGACATCTGCATCTCCAGCACCTGTCCGCCGAAGGCTCGGTTGCATCACTGCGCCGCGCACGCCACCAGGGCCTTGCGGTGAGCGCCGAGGTCACTCCGCATCACCTGTCGATGTGGCTCCCTGTCGCCGAGGAGCCTGACCCTCAGGGGCTCCGCAAGGTGAACCCGCCGCTACGCGCCGAGCACGACAGGAACGCGCTGGTGCGAGCGTTGCGTGAGGGTCTCATCGAGGCCGTGGCGACGGACCATGCCCCACACCGTGCCGAGGAGAAGTCGGTGGCGTATGAGGATGCGGCACCGGGGATGATCGGCCTCGAGACGGCCCTTGCCACGTGCATCACCATCGGCGGGATGGGCGGAGAGTGGCTGGCAACACTCGTCGAACGAATGACCGCCGGGCCCTACCGGATTCTCGGGCCGGCTTCCGGCGTGCCGGAACCACGGCTGAGGATCGGTGAGTCGGCGACGTGCACGCTGTTCGACCCCAACAGCGAATGGACAGTTGGGGAGCTCCCGCTCGAGTCGAGGTCGCGCAACACGCCACTCATTGGGGCGAGACTTCGCGGCACCGTGCTGCTCACGATGGCGGGTGGCCGCGTCATCCATCGAAATGCGGCACGGATGCCGATCACGCCGGAGCGGGTCGCAAATGCCTGAAACACGCGGGCGCCTCGCGCTCGAATCCGGTGCGACCTACGAGGGCACACTGTTCGGCGCGCCGCTCGAGCATGCCCACAACGGCGAGGTCGTCTTCAACACCTGCATGACCGGGTATCAGGAGGTGATCACCGATCCCTCATACGCCGGACAGGTGGTGGTGATGACCTATCCGCTGATCGGCAACTACGGCTGCCGTGACGACACCGCCGAATCGGCCCGAGTCCAGTGCCGCGCACTGGTGGTCCGTGAGCTCTCGGCGGACATCGGCCACGCCCGGGGTGAACGCACCCTCGAAGAGGAGTTGCAGCGCAATGGCATTCCCGGGCTTCGCGGGGTCGACACGCGCGCTCTGACCCGTCACCTCCGCGACCACGGCACGCTTCGCGGCATCATCGCCGAGTCGTCGGCGATGTCCCCGAGCGAGCAGGTCGACGCGGCGCGATCGGCGCCCTTTGTGAGCGACGAGGACCTCGTCGGTATGGTCTCCATCGAGGAACCCTGGCGCCCATATGCGGAACCCCTCGACCCGACGTTGCACCGCGGCGTGATGCTCTCTGGGAGCGAGAACGCCGGGGGTGGGGTTCGCGTGGTGGTGCTCGACTATGGCGTGAAGCTGAACCAGGTGCGCGCGCTGTGCAGCCGTGGTGCGGATGTGATCCTCGTCCGCCAGGACGCGCGCATCGAGGACGTGCTCCGTCACGATCCGCACGGCGTTGTGCTCTCCAACGGTCCGGGCGATCCCTCGCGGCTTCCGCATGCTGTCCAGCTGTGTCGTGACCTCCTCGATCGACGTGTTCCCCTGCTCGGCATCTGCCTCGGGCATCAGATCCTCGGCCAGGCGGCAGGCGCATCCACCTCGCGTCTCGGTTTTGGACATCATGGAGGCAACCATCCGGTTCGCGACACCGAGCTCGGCTCCGTGTACGTCACGTCGCAGAACCACGAGTTCCAGGTCGACGGCGCGTCGTTGCCCGAGGATTCGGGCTGGTACGTCAGCGAGCGCAATCTCAACGACGACAGCGTCGAAGGACTGCGGCATCGTGAGCTGCCGGCGTTTTCGGTGCAGTACCACCCGGAGGGCGCGCCGGGGCCGCAGGACCGCGCCGGTGTTTTCGACGAGTTCCTGCGGATGTGTGTGGTCGGGCGAGCGGGGGGTGGGGATTCGCTTGCTCAGACAACGCTACGCGGTTCGCCCTCGCGCAACGATTTAGCATCGCGCTCGGTCGAACCGCTCCGCGAACTCGCCACGAATCCCCACCCCCCGCTCGCCGAGGACGTCGGCGGTAATGGGACCAGCGCGGGGAACGCGTCCAGTGCTGCCTCTGCTGGCACTACGGGGACGTCGGATCTCTCGGCGGAAGGGCTGGAAAAGCCGAAGTGTGTCCTTGTTATCGGGTCGGGGCCGGTGATCATCGGGCAGGCTGCGGAGTTCGACTATGCGGGGACGCAGGCTTGCAGGGCACTGCGCGAGGAAGGGATTCGCGTGGTGCTTGTCAACAGCAACCCGGCGACGATCATGACCGACGACTCGTCGGCGGATGCGGTGTATGTCGAGCCGCTGACGGTTGAGGTGCTGGAGCGCATCATCATCGCGGAGCGTCCGGACGGGTTGCTTGCGACGCTTGGGGGGCAGACGGGCTTGAATCTTGCGGTCGCGCTTGATGATGCGGGGGTTCTCGAGCGGCACAACCTGCGCGTGCTGGGGACCGGGTTGCGGGCGATCAGGACTGCCGAGGACCGTGAGCATTTCAAGGAGTTGCTCGCTTCGATTGGTGAGCCGGCGCCGGAGTCGGCGACGGTCGCGTCGCTCGCCGAGGCACGAGCATTGCGAGAGCGCATGGGACTGCCATTGGTGGTGCGGCCTGCGTTCACGCTCGGGGGGACGGGCGGTGGTCTCTGCGAGACGGAGGAGCGCTACACCGAAACCGTGCTCGCTGGCCTCGCGGCTTCGCCGATCAGCCAGGTGCTCATCGAGCGCTCGGTGGCGGGCTGGCGGGAGATCGAGTACGAGGTCATCCGCGATGCGTCGGGCACGTGCATCACCGTCTGCAACATGGAGAACCTCGATCCCATGGGCGTGCACACGGGCGACTCGATGGTCGTCGCCCCCGCTCAGACGCTCACCGATCGCGAGCACCAGCAGTTGCGCAGTGCCGCGCTTCGCATCATCAACGCGCTCGACATCCAGGGTGGGTGCAACGTGCAGTTCGCGCTCGCTCCGGACTCGCACGAGTATCACGTCATCGAGGTGAATCCGAGGGTATCGCGCTCGTCGGCACTCGCGTCCAAGGCGACGGGATATCCGATCGCGCGAGTTGCGGCGAAGATTGCAGCCGGACGGCGGCTCGATCAGATTCCCAACGCCGTGACCGGCAAGACGTGCGCCGCATTCGAGCCGGCCCTCGACTATTGCGTCGTCAAGATTCCGCGCTGGCCGTTCGACAAGTTCCCCGAGGCCGACAGACGACTGGGAACGCAGATGAAATCCACCGGCGAGGTGATGGCCATCGAGCGGTCGTTTGAAGCGGCGTTCAGCAAGGCTTTGCGATCGCTGGAGCAACCCGAACCGAGTCCGGCTGAGTTGCACGAGCCGGTGCTCATCGACGTCGCCAACGACCGCCGCGCCGCTGCGTTGATGGAAGCGCTGCGGGCTGGGGCGACCCCCGAGGAACTGACCCGCCGCAGCGGCATCGGCGCATGGTTCCTCCGCCGTCTCGGCACCATCGTCGCCTGCGAGGAGCAGCTCCGCTGGAATGGCCTGGACGACGAGGCGCTCGGTGCCGCCAAGCGCGCCGGGTTGACCGACGCGCGCATTGCGTCGCTCACCGGGGTCACATCGGAGACCATCCACGCCCAACGACGTAACGCGGGAGTGCACCCGGTGTTCAAGTGCGTCGACACGTGTGCGGCCGAGTTCGAAGCTGCGACGCCGTACTACTACTCAACGTACGAGACCGAGGACGAAGGGCCGGCCGCGGCTGCTCCGCAGCCGAACACGGTGGTCGTGCTCGGCAGCGGTCCGATCCGCATCGGTCAGGGGATCGAATTCGACTATTGCAGCGTGCACGCGGCCATGGCACTGCGCGCCCAGGGCGTGGACGCAGTGATGGTCAACAGCAATCCGGAGACGGTGAGCACCGACTTCGACTGCAGCACCCGCCTCTACTTCGAGCCGCTCGACGAGGAGGCGGTCACGGCGATCATTCACGAGGAACAGGCATCGGGCGTCGTCGTGCAGTTCGGCGGTCAGACGGCGATCAACCTCGCCGAGCCGCTCGACCGTGCCGGCGTCAGCATCCTCGGGAGCAGCATCGCGAGCATCGACCTCGCTGAGGATCGCCGTGCATTCGAAGGCTTGATGCGATCGCTCTCCATCGCGCAACCGCAGGGCGCCGCAACGACCGATCTTGACGAGGCGCTTGCCATCGCGGACGGCATCGGCTTCCCCGTTCTGGTGCGACCCTCCTATGTCCTCGGCGGGCGGGCGATGGAGATTGTGCACAGCCGGAGCCAGCTGCAGCGGTATCTCGAAGCCGCGATGGCGGCGCTCCCCGCCGAGGGAGGGCGTCGCCGCGGCGCCGTGCTGATCGATCGATACCTGTTCGGCACCGAGGTCGATGTCGATGCCATCAGCGATGGCGAGACGGTGGTGATTCCAGGACTCATGGAGCATGTCGAGCGCGCCGGCGTGCACAGCGGTGACTCGATGGCAGCCTATCCGGCGCGCATCCTCGGCGACGATGTTCGCTCGCTGATCGTCGATGCAACCGTCCGGATCACGCGCGCGCTCGACATTCGCGGACTGTGCAACATCCAGTTCGCGGTCCACCGCGGCATCCCCCACGTGCTCGAGGTCAATCCGCGCGCCTCTCGTACCGTCCCCTTCTTGAGCAAGGTCACCGGGGTACCGATGGTTGAACTCGCGACTCGAGTGATGCGCGGCGCCTCCCTGGCCGAGCTCGGCTGGACCACGGGCCTGGTGCCGGCGCGACCGCTGGTCGCCGTGAAAGCACCGGTCTTCTCGACGGTCAAGTTGATCGATGTCGATACCGCGCTCGGCCCGGAGATGAAGTCGACCGGCGAGGTGATGGGCATCGACACCGACCTCGGAGCCGCGCTCGAGAAAGCGTTTGTCGCCGCGCTCGGCGATGTGCCGACCAGCGGCGGCGCGCTGTGCAGCGTCGCAGACATCGACAAGGCCGAAGCGCTGCCGATCATCGCCCAGCTCAGCTCGCTGGGCTTCACGATCTATGCGACCGCCGGCACGGCGGCGGCGCTTGCGAGCGCGGGCATCTCTGCGGTGTCGGTCGGCAAGATCGGTCACGGTCGCCCCAACGTCATCGACGTCATCGAGGACGGACGCGTCTCAATCGTGATCAACACCGTCTCGAACTTCGGCACCGACGAGCTCGACTTCCGATCCGACGGGCTTGCGGCAGCTGCGGTGGGGCGGACGGTGAAGGACGGCTACCGGATCCGGCTGGCGGCCGAACAGCGCCGGATCCCGTGCTGCACGTCGCTCGACACCGCCGCGTCGCTGGTGGACGCGATCGGTCGCCACAGGTCGGGAAACAGTGTTCGGGTCGCGACGGTGCGTCAGTACCGCGACGGCGTGGTGCAGGCGGTGTCGTGACAGCGGATCTGAGCAGGGCCGCGCTCGAGACCGGTGAGGTGCTCGTCGTGGAACGGCTGGGAGGCGGGCTGCTCGAGCTGGTCGCGCGGCTGCCACACCTCGCGGTGACTGCGATGCCGGGAATGTTTGCCCAGCTGCGCTGCGGCACAGGCACGTCACCGCTGCTCCGGCGTCCGTTCAGCGTCGCATGGACGCAGGACGACACGTGTGGCTTCATCTTCGAGGCGGTCGGCGCCGGCACGCGGCTGCTCTCGGAGCTCGAACCTGGCGATCCACTCGACGTCCTCGGCCCGCTCGGACATGGATTCAGCTTCGTGGAGGGTGGCTCCGTCGTGTGTGTGTCCGGTGGCCTTGGGTGTGCTCCCTTTCCGCTGCTCATCAACGAGCTCAGGCGCCGAGGAGTTGAAGACATACTTGTCTTGAACGGGGCGCGCACCGCGACGCGCCTCTACCCGGCGGAGCGATTTGCCCGTCCGGCGGTGCCGGTGGTTGCGGAGGCGACCGATGACGGCACCCGCGGCCACCACGGATACGTCACGGACCTGCTGCGCCACGCGTTGGGCTCGCACCCGTCGGCGGTCTACGCCTGCGGACCGAACCCGATGCTCGGCGCGGTGATGCGAACGTTGCTCGAATCCGGAGCCGATCTCCCGCCAACGCTCGAGGCGTCGCTGGAGGCGCCGATGGGTTGCGGCTTCGGGACGTGCCTCGGCTGCGCGCTGCCGGTGCGCGGCGAGGATGGAACGTCGGCGTGGCGGCTCTGCTGCACCGACGGTCCGGTCATGCCGATGCGCGACGTCGACTGGGATGGTCTCAGCGCGCTCCCTGGAGCGGACGTCGCGTGACGGACAGGCGAGCCGGCGGCGTTGATCTCGGGCGCGGGCTGATGCTGCCGAACCCGGTCGGACTGGCGAGCGGAACTGCTGGATATGGGTTCGAGCTCGAGCAGTTGATCGACATCAATTGCCTCGGCGCGCTGTACACGAAGGGCACAACCGTCGATCCCCGCGCGGGCAACCCACCTCCCCGCGTCGCTGAGACCGGCGGAGGGATGCTCAACAGCATCGGTCTTCAGAATCCCGGGGTCGACGTGGTCGCATCCACGTACGCTCCGCGCTGGAAGGGGTGGGCGATTCCGATCATCGTCAACATCGCCGGCGGCTCGATCGACGACTACGTGCACTGCACCAGAGTCCTCGAACCCATCGCCGAAGTCGCCGGTATCGAGCTCAACATCTCGTGTCCGAACATCGCCCAGGGCCTCGACTTCGGCCGCGATCCGGCGGCGGCCGCTCGGCTTGTCACCGCGGTGCGAGCCGTCACCGAACGCTGCGTGATCGTGAAGCTCAGCCCCAACGTCACGGATATCGCGGCGGTGGCCCGCGCCGTGGAGGAAGCCGGCGCCGACGCGGTGTCGGCGGTGAACACCTACATCGGGACGAAGATCCACCGAGCGAGCGGCCGGTCAGTGCTTCCGCTCGGCACGGGGGGCCTCAGTGGCCCTGCCATACAGCCACTTGCGCTGGCGGCTGTCGCCGCTGTCTGCAATGCCGTGCATATTCCGGTGATCGGCGTTGGCGGCATCGCAGACGCTGCGTCAGCACGGGACTTCCTGATTGTCGGAGCCTGCGCGGTGCAGGTGGGGACTGCGACATTCGTCAACCCGGAGACCGCCCTGCAGGTGCTTGACGGTCTCCGGGGCTGACTGCTGATACTGACTGACGGCGGACCTCAGGCCGGCATGCCGGCCTCCACCGGCGTCGGACTCAGATGTCCGTTGAGCGACATGACCTCCTCGGATGGCTCCATGTCGATCGCGACCTCCCCGTGGAGCAGGAGATCTCCAACCTCGAGTTCCTTGTCGGTCATGCGGAGCGGAACGATGAGCCCGACCAGCTTGATCACGACAAAGGTTGCCACCGCGTCGTACACGATGATGAAACCAAGGGCGATCGCCTGAAGCAGCAACTGCTTTGGATTGCCGTAGACGAGGCCGGTCACGGCGACCGATGCGGTCCCCGCGGTGCCCACGTAGACGATCATGTTCGGCGACGCGAGCACACCGGTCATGAGGCCGCCGAACGCTCCCGCGACGCCGTGCGTATGGAAGACACCGAGCGTGTCGTCCACTCTGCCGGTGAACAGCTTGGTCTTGCCCAGGTAATTCATGGAGAGCCACGGCAGGACTCCGGCACCGATGCCGATGATGAATGCCGCGTACGCGTTGACGTAGCCGGCTCCAGGGGTGATCGCCACCAGGCCGGCGATCATGCCGCTGATCATCCCGATGATGGTCGGCTTCTTCAGGAAGGCGATGTCCATGATCATCCAGACCAGAAGTGCAGTCGCCGTGCACAGGTGCGTGTTGAGCACCGCTGCCGACGCGTCGGCGTTGGCGAAGTACGGATCACCACCGTTGAATCCGCTCCAGCCGAGCCACAGGAGTCCCCCTCCGGCGACCGCCAGCATGATGTTGCTCGGCGTGTTGTTCTGCCGGTCCTTGAGCAGGCGTGGACCGATCACGGCAGCGGCGACGAACGCGGACACGGCCGCGGCAACGTGAATCACGTAGCCGCCGCTGTAGTCGACCGCCCCGAGAGAACCGAGCCAACCACCGCCCCAGAGGCTGAAGGCTCCCACCGAGTACACCAGCGTGATCCAGAGCGGGACAAAGAGCGCCCACGCCTTGAAGCTGATGCGCCCGAGCAGCGCCCCGCCGAGGATGATGACCGTGATCGTCGCGAAGACGAACTGGAAGTACACGAGCGACGACATCGGGAAGCGCAGTGCCGGAATCAGGCCGGTGAGCAGCGGGATGCTCGCCTGCTGTTCCAGGTCGCTTGCGCCCGCGACGGGGTGCGGTATGCCCACGAACGTCGTCGCGGCGCCGGCAATGTGCAGGGGCTGGCCGAAGCTCATGTCGTACGCAAAGAACATCCAGATGACCAATGTCATCGCGAATGCGTAGACGACCATCAGCGCGGAGTTGACGGCAAACTTGCGCTTCATCAACCCTGCGTACAGGATCGCGAGGCCCGGGATGCTCATGATCCCGACCAGCGTCGCCGACGTGAGCTGCCACGCGGTATCGCCGGAGTTCAGCCAGCTTGGATCCGGGGTCAGGGCAGACAACATTGCAATACCTCACCTCTTACTCTGCTGATGTGCACATGCACCGACATGCGCCTTGGACGGAACTTTGTCAGAGGCGGGCGCTCGGTTCTTCGGCCGCGACGCACAGATGCAACGGCCTTCGGCTGTACTCCGCGCACGACTCACACTGGACGCGAAGCACAGGGCGCCACCGGCAGCCCTCGGGTCAGACGGCTGTGCGCAGGTAGTTCGGGACGATGGCGGCGCCGTCGCGGGGCGCCACCCGAAGCGCGGGGAGGGTCGGAGCAGCCTCGAATTCCTGAGCGGCCACCGGCCTGCCGGTGAAGTACCCCTGGGCGCGGTCACAGCCGAGCAATGCCAGCAATTCCAGCGTCGCCAGCGTCTCGATGCCCTCGGCGACCACGAGCAGCCCCAGCGCATGGCCGAGCTCGATCGTGGCGCGAACCAATTTGATGTCCTGTTCGCGCCCGCTGACGCTCAGGCCGCCGACGAAGGTGCGATCGAGCTTCAGCTCGGTGATCGGGAGGCTTCCAAGGTACGCGAGCGAAGTGAACCCCGAGCCGAAGTCGTCGATCGATACCCCGACGCCCAGGGCGCGGAGCTCTTCGATGACACCCTGACAGGCGGCGAAATCGCGGATGATCGTCGTCTCGGTGATCTCCAGGATCACGGCGGAGGCGGGCAGGCGATGGTGCCGGAGCGCCGCGCGGACGAGTTCGGTGAATCCCGGATCGAGGAGGTTCGACGACGAGACGTTGACGGACATGGCGATGCGGCTGCCCGCGCCGCGCCATGTGGCGCACTGTGCGAGCGCCTGCTCGAGCACGACACGGGTGAGCGGTCCCATGAGACCGGCTTCCTCGGCAAGTGGGAGGAACTCCAACGGTGGAATCAGGCCGAGCCGCGGATGTGACCAGCGAACCAGGGCCTCGGCCGCGACGATCTCCCCGTTGCGGAGGTCCACCTGCGGCTGGTAGTGCAGGACCAGTCGCTCACTCTCAACTGCAGCACGCAACTCCTCGACGAGCGCGAGCCGGTTGCCGCCGTCGTCGATCGACGCCGTATACACCTCGTACGACTGGTGGCTCATCTTCGCGCGATACATCGCCACGTCCGCACAACGCATGAGGCCGATGCTGTCGCCGGCATCCGCCGGTGCGGTTGCGATGCCGATGCTCGCACGGATCCGCACGCTGACCCCGTTGAGGATGAAGGGTTGCTCCAGCAGTGCCGTGAGACGCCGAGCGAGCCCCGCGGCGTACACCGGGTCACTATCGATGAGCACAGCACCGAGCTCATCGCCACCGATCCGGACGAGAACGTCGGAGGCGCGTAGCGAGCTCCTCAGCCGCGGTCCGAGCTGTTTCAGCAGCTCGTCCCCCGCGGAGTGCCCGAACGAATCGTTGATCTCCTTGAAGTGATCCAGGTCCACGAAGAGGAATGCCATGGTCCGCGTCGGCGTTGCCGGCTCCGCGAGATCGTCGAAGTAGGCATCGAGCACGGCTGTGAGCTGGCGGCGATTGCCCAGCCCGGTGAGCTCGTCCGTGACCGCCTGGCGATGTCGCTCCTCGGTCAGAGCCCGAAGCCCGTGCACGGAGAGTGCGAGGCGCACGCCGACCACCACGAGCGTGGCTGTGGCCAGACCCACGGCAACCTGGCCGACGTTGTGCGCCACCGCACCGATCAACATGATGACCAACCCGGCGACGGCTCCGGCTCCGGGTAGCACGAAGCCAGGCAGCTTTCTGCTCTCGACCAGGTCACGGCGACCCGGAGGCAGCCAGACCGAGATCGACATCAGGGTGATCGCGATGGGCCATGCGATGCCGTTGAAGACGATCCCGACCTGTGCAGTCGAACCGAAGAGATTGAACGTGTCCCCGACACCATTTACCGCACAGGCGGTGGCGAACAGCAGCCACGGCGTCCGCCGCCCCGGAAGGATGGCGGTGCCGCCGACCACCAGGGCGAGCAGCAGAACGTCGCCGATCGGGTACACGAGGTCGACAGCCACTCCGAAGGGGTTGACACCAGCCGCGTCCCCGCCGAGCGACCTGAGGACCGCATGGAATGCGAATGCGGCGCAGACCGCAGCCGCGCCGAGGCCGGCGATGGCTCCGTCCAGCCACGTGGCCGGCAGGAGCCGGCCGATCCCCCTGCGGAGCATGAGCACGATCGCCACGTAGGCGAGGGGGTAAAAGCCCACATAGAACGCGTCGGCCAGTGATGGGTGTGCCGCGTCCGACCCGCCCCAGGTCTCGCCGGCGAGCACGAGGTCTCCGAGCGACCAGAGCAGCACGGCGGTGCCGAGCACGAGAGGAATCGCCCGGCCGTGCCGCCGGGTGAATCCACGCGCAAGCAGGAGGCCGGCGACGATGACCTCGTAGATCCCGACGCCCCAGTCGTCAGCCCAGGGCCACGTGGCGCCCGTTGGGCGAACCAGCAGCGAGACGATGTAGGCGGTGAGCAGCGCGCCCATGACTGCATACACGACCCAGAGGGCCAACGGGGCTCCCCCGGTCGCCTTGAGGAATATCGGGGGTGCCCGCCGCACACGAGGGGCCGCCGAACTCACCAGAGCAGCTTTGCCGATCTCGTGTTGAATTCCGGTTGCGACTGTGGAACGACAATGACCTCAGGCCGCTAAGAAGGCGGCCGCTCAATGCACAGATGGGGGGTCCAGGAATGGCGGCAGTTGATCAGGTGGCGGTGAGCATCGTCAGCACCGAGGCGCAGCTATGGAGACTCCTCCCATTGATGCGGGCCTATTGCGACTTCTACGGCGTCAAGCCGTCAGATGACGCATTGCTCTTGCTTTCGCGATCACTGATGGCCGATCCAACCCACGAGGGTGTGCAATTGATCGCCACCGACGGGGTGGCGGACGTCGGATTTGCGACCCTCTTCTGGAGCTGGGAGACCACCGCCGCGGGTCGAGTCGGCGTCATGAACGACCTGTTCGTGGCAGGCGCATCGCGAGGTCGCGGCATCGGCTCGGCGCTGATCGCGGCCTGCCTGGAGCGTTGCCGCGATCATGGCGCGGCCCGAATGATCTGGCAGACGGCGGTGGACAACCTCGCCGCCCAGGCGGTGTACGACCACGTCGGGGCGACCCGAGAAAGCTGGGTCGACTACTGGCTCGACACCCGCGCTCCGGGGATACCCGAGCGGCACTAGGCCGCTGACTACTTCTTCGCGGCCTGGTAGTAGGGATTCGAGCCCTGCGCGTGGTCCGTGGTATCGCGAACCTCGGTGATCTGCGGGAACCGCTCGAGGATCGCCACGCGCACTCCCTGTCCAAGAGTGACCTCGGCCATGCCGCAGCCCTGACAGCCGCCGCCCATGTGGATGAACGCCACTCCATCGCTGACGTCGAGCAGGTCGATGTATCCGCCGTGGGTTGCGACCGACGGGTTGATCTCGTCGTCGAGGAGTTGCTGCACGTCGCGTGCAAGGTCGTCGAACCAGAGCGGATTCGGGTTGTCGACAACGAGCGCACCGCGTGCGCGATCGGCGTCGATGGTGATGCCGTCGAGGTACGGCGCCGACGCGATGGGCATCGTGAAGCGGACGCCCGACGGTCCGTTCACCACCATCTCGCCGTCGCGCTCGTCGCCGGCATTGACCAGCGACAGGTCGTAGGTGAACGCCCCGCCCTGCCGTCCGGTGACCGCGATTCGGACGCCCGCTTCCGGCTGTTTGCGGTTGGCCCGGACCTGCTCGATCCGGGTCAAAGCGTAGTCGGTGACTGCGATTCTCGGTTCCTTCACCTTCCGTCCATGGTACGTCGGTTTCAGTCGCGAGCGTAGGCTGATCGGATGCCGAGGGTGATGCTCGTCCTGCCCACTGAGACATATCGCGCCACAGCATTTCTCCGCGCAGCCGAGGAACTCGGTCTCGAGGTGGTCGTGGCTTCCAACGAGGCGCCGACGCTGGCGGCGCTCATGGAGGGCCGCGTCCTCACGCTCGACCTGCAGCGACCCGAGGAGTCTGCCGCCCGCGCAATGCAGTTCGCCGCTCGGTGGCCGGTCGACGCCGTTGTCGGAGTCGACGAGCTGTCAGTGGTCACCGCCGCCAACATCGCAGAACGGTTGGGCGTGACGCACAGAAATCCCGTGGATGCTGTGGAGGCAACCCGGGACAAACGCCTGCTGCGCAAGCGTCTGACCGCGTCAGGACTGGTACAGCCACGGGTCGCAGCGATCGACGCCGATGCAGACGAGCGCGCGCTCGACGCGGCGGTACGTTGTGTAGGCCTGCCATGCGTGGTCAAACCGGTTGACCTTGCTGCCAGTCGCGGTGTGATCCGGGCAGACAGCCGTGTTGATGTCCGCAGTGCCGTGCAACGCGTTGGGAGACTGCTGCGGAGCATCTGCACCGACGGTGCGGCGCCGCCGATGATCGTCGAAAGCTACGTGGATGGCGCAGAGATCGCTGTCGAAGGCCTGGTGAGCGCAGGGGATCTCGAGGTGATCGCCTTGTTCGACAAGCCGGATCCGCTGACCGGCCCGTTCTTTGAGGAGTCCATCTATGTGACGCCGTCACGTCTCGACGCGGCGTCACAGCGCGCCGCGATCGGCGCGGTCAGCGATGCGGTGTCGGCACTCGGATTGCGGGACGGACCGATCCACGCAGAGGTCCGAATGCGCGACGACAATCCCGTTGTCATCGAGGTTGCTGCGCGTTCGATCGGCGGCCTCTGCTCACAGGTCATCCGTCTCGTGTGCGGCGATGCACCCGAGGAAGTTCGGTCTCTGGAAAACGTGATCCTTCGCCAGGCGTGTGGGTTGCCCCTGGGCGCGATCGAGCGCTTCGATGCGGCATCGGGCGTCTTCATGCTGCCGGTGCCTCAGGTGGGGGTCCTCAGCCGCGTGCACGGCGTCGATCAGGCCATGTCGGTCCCCGGCATCACCGGCGTGACCATCTCGGTCCCTCCGGGCGAGCGATTGACGCCCCTCCCGGAGGGCGATCGATACCTGGGCTTCATCTTCGCGAGAGGCGACACCGCGGAGGCCGTCGAGGCGGCGCTGCGACAGGCGGAGCAACACCTCAGCGTTGAGCTCTCGTAGATGTCGAGTTGGTCGCGTGCTCTGAGAGCCGCTAACCACGAGGGGGCGTGAGAGCATGCCCCCTGGAGGAATCGAACCTCCCTCAACCGGTTAAAAGCCGGCTGCTCTACCGATGAGCTAAGGGGGCGGGACCCGGATTGTATTGCCGCCTGTGCAGTTCGCCCTACCATCGGCACTCGTGACCGACGAGATCCCCGGGTTTCCCGAGCACTTCCCTGTCCGCGACGACGGCGTCAGAAGCTGGCGCTACCGCGCCGTCTCGCTGATCTGCAGGGCATCCCTGCGGGGATTCTTCGGGCGAGGGCTCCAGCTCGATCCAATGTCGAAATTTCCATCCCAGGGACCGTTGCTGGTTGTCTGCAACCACCTGAGCAACATCGACCCCTGGATCTTCGGCGGGTTCGGTCCTGGCGTCCTCTACTGCATGTCAAAGCGCGAGCTGTTCAACAACCCGTTCATCGCGTGGGTCCTCGCCGGATGCAACTGCTTTCCTGTCGATCGCGGCACCGCCGATCGCCGAGCGCTGCGAACGGCGCTCGACATCCTGTCGCGCCGTGGACGCCTGCTCATCTTCCTCGAGGGCACCCGCTCGTCCACCCCGGGGATGCGGAGGGCAGAAGCCGGGGTCGGGTTCCTCGCCCGGCGATCCGGCGCATCCATCCTCCCGGTGGGTGTCTGGGGCACCGAGGCGGCGCTCCCCCGGGGCCACAAGCTCCCGAGGCGCGTGCCCATCCGGCTGAAGCTGGGTCCGGTGTTCCAGCTCCCGGAGCGTCTTCCCGGGGAGCGGCGCGACGACCAGGCGGTCGCGGACCTGATCGGAGAGCGCATCGCGGAGCTGCTCCCCCCTGCCTACCGCGGCATTTACGCGCCCCTCCGGGAGGGCGATGAGGCGGAACCGCAGGCCGGGTAGGTAACCCCGGACGGTCAGCGACCCCGGCGGCTCGCCGGGGATTTGGCGTGAGCTGCCTTCGCGTGTGCAGCGGAGGGCCGCTTCGCTGCCGCTGACCGCGAGGCCTGTGTCTTGCTGGCGGACGCCTTGGCCGGAGCCTTGCCGGGAGGCTTCCTCGGAGCAGGCTTCCTCGGAGCAGGCGCCTTCCTTGGAGCGGGTGCCTTGGCCTTCGCGGCCGGCTTCGCCACTGTCTTGCTCTTCGACTTCGGTGCCGAGGCGGCAGATCGAGCCGGGCTCCTGGCGCCGGAGGTTGCCTTTGCGACCGGCTTTGGTTTGGCGGTGCCCGAGGGCTTCACCTTGGCAGTGCTCTTCGCTTTTGCCGTCGGTTTGGCCGTGACCGTCGGTTTGGACTTGACGCTCGGCTTGGGTTTGGCGGCAGTGGTCGCCTTGACGGGCGCTGTCCTTGCGGCTGCGGAGGGTATCGCGACCGCCTGTGTCCTGGCCGCAGAAGCAGTTTTGGCAGCGGGCCTGCTCGTGGCTGGCTGCGCAGACTTGACCGGGGCCGCGGTCCGCGACGGCGGCGCCGGGACCGGCTTCCGGGCTGTCGTGCGCCCGGGTGAGGGAGCTTTGACCTCGGGACGTGACTCTGCGCGCTTCGGGGCCGGGGCGGCGGTCCTGGATGGCGCGGGCGCTGCGGGCACCGCAGCCACCGGCTCGGCTTCAGCCGCCGGCGGCGCCGCTGAGCCGTTGGCTGGAGGACGTGGGCCGCGATCGCCGACGCGGACGGGTTCGACCATGAGCTGTGTGAGCTCAGCATGGCGTTCGGGGGTTTCCGAAGTCTCGAGGCAGGTGAAGGCGACGACCTCCTTGGTCTCCGAGTGCCTGTCGAAGCGAACAATCGCCGTCTGACTCAACACCGTCTCGACGATTCCGGTGGAGCCGACCGGGTAGTCCCCGATCGAGGTGCCGGTGCGGGGCCGCGTGTTCGAAGTGAGGACCACGTGCTCGCCGACCCCAAAAGGTGGCGGAGGCTCCTCGCGCGCCCCAGGCGGCCTTCCGGGGGTCGGCGATGGCCGTGGTGCCGGGGCGACGACCACAGGCGCCGCGACGGCGACGATCTCCTCCTCGTCATCGTCGTCGTCATCGTCATCGACCTCGACAACTACGCCGATTTCGATCTCGATCTCGTCGGAGTCGTCCAGCTCGACGGCATCACCGTCGGCTTCGGCGACGGGGGTCTCCGGCTCTTCCTGGTCCGCGTCGGCAGTGGGGTCAGTTGGTTCTTGGGGCATTCAGGCTCATATGTGACGGATGGGTAGACTGACGTGCAGATGATCGCTCGATCCACGGCGATCCCGCTGTCGCACCATACCCAACAGCGGCTCCTTGAAATCCTTCCGGGCGCGCTCACGTGGTTCGCACTGCTCGTCCCGGTAGTTGCCGCATTCGCGATCAGGCTCAACGACCCCGGGATGCTCTGGATCCTGGGCGCCGGTGCCGTGGTTCTCGACAGCTACTGGCTGGTGCGGACCACGGTGACGGTTCGAGGCGTCCGCAAGACGCTGAAATCGCTCAAGGAGACTGAGGTCATCGACTGGTGGCAGCGCTGCCGGGAGTTCGAGGCCAATCTCCCCGAAGGAGCGCCGGCGCCGTCGGAGATTGTGCAGTGCGCGCTCATCCCAACCTACACCGAGTCATATGACGTGCTTCGCGCGACGGTCGCCGCGCTCGCGGCGCAGAACTATCCCGAACATCTCCGGGTGTGCGCGATCATCACCCGCGAGACCGACTCGGGCGGCATCGAGAACGTGGCCAGGCTGCGTGAGGAGTTCGCCGGCTCGTTTCGCCTGTTCCTGCATATCAAGGACCCGCTGCTCCCGGGCATCGTCGTCGGCAAATCGGCGGCGATGGCCTACGGCGGTCCCGTGCTCAAAGCCGCTTGCGACGAGCTTGGTCTCGATCCCTCGCTCACGATGGTGACCGACCTCGATTCCGATTTTCGATTGCACCCGCAGTACTTCGCCTACATCGCGCTGCAGTTCTGCACCGCCACGGATCGACTCGTCTCGATATGGCAGCCGGTTCCGGTGTTCCTCAACAACATCTGGCGTGTGCCCACCGCCGTGCGCGTGATGGCCACAGCCGCGACGCAATGGCAGATGTTCCTGCACCAGAACCCGCACCGCCTGGTGATGTTCTCGTCGTACTCGATGTCGCTCGACCTGCTCGCCGGTGTCGGCTACTGGGACTCCGACGTGATTCCCGAGGACTCGCGATTCTTCTGGAAGGCGTTCTTCCACTCCGGCGGCAGACTCAATACGCGGCCCGCATTCCTGCCTGTATACGGTGACGCGCCGCGCGCACGGGGCTACGCGGCAACCCACGCATCGCAGTACAACCAGATCAAGCGGTGGGCGTGGGGGGCCACCGATATCCCTTACGTCACCTCACGAATGCTGCTGCACCCGGAGATCCCGTGGCGCATTCGCGCCCGTCGGTATTCGAACCTCATCTTCAACCATCTGACATGGGCGACGCTTCCCCTGCTGCTGTTCTTCGGGGGCGCCCTGCCGGCGTTCATCGACCTCGACTACAGCCTGTCTTCAACCTCGGCCCTGCTCGGCAGTCTCAGCGCGAGCATTCTCACGATCACACTGCTGAACACGCTGCTGCTCGTGCAGGTCGACTACAGGATCTGTCCAAAACCAACGACGTGGCCGTGGTGGCGCAGGCGTTGGGCTGAGTTGCAGCTCTTCACGTATCCGGTGGTCGGACTGGCGCTCAGCGTGATCCCTGCGCTCGAGGCACAGACCCGGCTGATGTTCGGCGCATACCTCGAATATCACGTCACGGAAAAGGAATAAGCGCCTGGCGCGTCAGCGCTGGAGCACCTCCCGATAGGTCTGGTACGTGAGTTCGGCGGCCCGCCGCCACGTGAAGGTCGCGGACCATGCCAGCCCTGCCGACTGCATCCGCGCGCGCTCGTTCGTGTCAGCGAGCACGTGATTGATCGCAGCCGCCATGGCATTCGCGTCACCGTCGGGCACCACTGCCGCGGCACCGCCGCTCACCTCGCGAAGTGATGAGTTGTCGAAGACGACCACCGGGGTGCCACAGGCCATCGCCTCGAGCGGAGGCAATCCGAAGCCTTCGTAGGCGGACGTGAAGACGAATACCTCGGCAGCCGTGTACAGGGCCACCAGGTCGTCGTTGCTGACGTGGCCGATCACGCGGGTGTGTTCGGCGAGGCCTGCGCGGGCGAGCGTCTCGGTCACCATCCCTGTGAAGGTGCCCTGATCGCCGGCGATGACGATGGCGACGTCATGATCTCCGCGGACACGACCGACCACATCAGCAAGCAGCGCGATGCGCTTGCGAGGGTCGAACGTACCGACCGCGAGCAGAAATGGACGATCCAGGCTCAGCTTGCTGCGAAGCCGCTGCACCACCTCGGGGTGAGCGGGCCGGAATGCCGGTGAGATCCCCTCCGGGATCACGGAGATCCGCTCGGGATCCGTCGCCGTGAATCGGAGCACGTCACGCCGGGTGGCGTCCGAGACGGCGATCACGGCATCGGCGCGCTGGAGCAGGCGCAACCCGAGGACGCGCGCTCTCCGCACCCACGGGTAGCCGCGCGGCATCACGAACGGGATCAGGTCGTGGACCGTGACCACAACCGGGAGGCGACTGCGCAGGGGCTGTCCGAACTCGATCGCGTGGTAGAGGTCGGCGTTGGAGCCGCGCAGAGCGTCTGCAACCAGGAGGGTGTCGGCGATCGGCTGGAGCGTCGGGTGGACGACCGGTATGCGACGTACGGACGGCCTGACCGCGCTGGTGGCTTCGGCAGGTGGCTCCCGGTGGGCCGAGAGCAACAGGCTGACCTGAGGTGGGTCTGCGAGCTCGCCCAGGCCGGCGATCAGCCCGCGCTCATAGCTGCCGATCCCTCGCACCGAGGACGCCCCCTGGAGCGGGCGCCCGTCCATGACGACCCTCATCGCGGAAGACTCTGAGGGCAGGGCACGGGCTGAGAGTCTGTCGGATAGACTGGCGACGGTGACGATTCAAGAGCGGGACGTGGTGGAACGGCTGCGCTCACTGATCCGAGACGTGCCGGATTTTCCCCGCCCTGGCATCGTCTTCAAGGACATCACGTTGTTGCTCGGCGATGCCACTGCATTCACCGCAGCGGTGTCGGGCATGGCCGAACCCTATGTCGATCGTGGAGTTGAAATCGTTGCCGGCATTGAATCGCGCGGATTCATCCTCGGGGCCGCGGTGGCCGATCATCTCGGCGCCGGTTTCGCGCTGGTTCGCAAGGAGGGGCGGCTCCCCGCAACTCGGATCTCGCAGACGTACACCCTCGAGTACGGCGAGGCCGTCGTCGAGATGCATGCAGACGCGGTCCAGCCTGGCCAGCGAGTGTTGATCGTCGACGACCTGCTCGCCACCGGGGGCACCGCCGGAGCGGCAGGCGCGCTCGTGGACCGGCTCGGTGGGGATATCGTGGGGTTTGCCTTTTTGATCGAGCTGAGTGACCTCGGGGGATCGACGGCGCTCGGTGGGCGTCCGTACACGGCGCTGCTGCCCATGAAGACAGATGGAGGAATCGCGTGACCAACGTGTTGAAAGTGGCGGAGTCGGATGTCGCCGACCCCAGCCTGGCCGGCGAAGGACAGCGCCTGATCGATTGGGCGGCGCGGGAGATGCCCGTCCTCCGCATCATCCGCGAACGATTTGCGCGCGAGCGACCGCTCGAGGGTCTGCGCCTCGGGGCGTGCCTCCATGTCACCAGTGAGACAGCAAACCTGGCGATCACATTGAAGGCGGGCGGGGCACAGGTGAGTCTCTGCGCCAGCAATCCGCTTTCGACACAGGATCCGGTGGCCGCAGCACTCGCACGCCAGCACGGGATTCCGACGTTCGCCGTCAAGGGCGAGGACTCCGCTCGCTATTACGCGCATATCCAGGCGGTGCTCGATGCCCGGCCGCAGGTCACGATGGATGATGGCGCCGATCTCGTCGCCGAGCTGCACAAGGGTCGCCGCGAACTCCTCGACGACGTGATCGCAGGCACCGAGGAAACCACCACCGGCGTGATCCGGCTGCGCGCCATGGCGCGCGACGGGGCGCTGCGCTTTCCGATCATCGCGGTCAACGAGGCGCTCACCAAGCATCTCTTTGATAACCGGTACGGCACGGGGCAGAGCACCATCGACGGGCTCATCCGGGCCACCAACGTGCTCATCGCCGGCAAGACGTTCGTGGTCTGCGGCTATGGATGGTGCGGACGTGGCCTGGCCAGCCGTGCGACCGGGCTCGGGGCCCACGTCATCGTCACCGAGGTGGACCCGACCCGGGCCCTGGAAGCGGTGATGGATGGCTATCGCGTGATGCCGCTCGCCGAGGCAGCGCCGAGCGCGGACATCGTGATCACCGTGACCGGCGATATCAATGTGATCGACCGTGGCTCCATCGAACGTTTCAAAGACGGTGCCATCATCGCGAACAGCGGCCATTTCAACGACGAGATCAACCTCGCCGCCATCGACGACGTGTCGGTTGAGGTCACCACCCCGCGTACGTTCGTCCAGTCGCACCGGCTCCGTGATGGAAGAACGATTCACGTGCTTGCCGAGGGCCGCCTGCTCAACCTCGCTGCTGCCGAGGGTCACCCCGCTGCGGTCATGGACATGAGCTTCGCGAACCAGGCGCTGTGTGCAGAGCACATCGCCAAGCACCACAAGGAGCTGGCGCTCGCGGTTCACGACGTGCCCCGGGACATCGACCGTGAGGTTGCGCGGCTCAAGCTGCAGGCGATGGGAGTGAGCATCGACACGCTCACCGACGAGCAGCAGAAGTATCTCGCATCCTGGGAATCCGGAACGACATAGGCATGGTTGCGAACATCCCCTACCGACCTGAGATCACCGTCCTCGACAACGGCGTCAACCTGCTCAATGCGCCATCGAGCAGCCGGAATTCCGGCGTCTTCCTGATCGTGCGTGCCGGGTCGCGTGACGAGACGGCGGAAACCTCCGGCCTCGCGCACTACCTCGAGCACATGTTCTTCAAGGGCACCGAGCGCCGGCCGACGACGAAGATCATCTCGCGGGAGATCGATCGCCTCGGCGCCAACACCAACGCGTACACGGACACCGAAGAGGTCGCCTACTTCGCCGAGGGTCCGGCCACCGCGATGCATGAGCTCGCGGACGTCATCTGCGACATGCTGAGCCGGCCGCTCTTCGCTGCCGAGGAGGTCGAACGCGAGCGCAACGTCGTGCTCCAGGAACTCTCGATGCGGCTTTCGGATCCGGACGGCTGGATCTGGGATCGCCTCGGAACCGTCGCCTTCGGCGGCAATCAGCCGATGTCATGGTCCGCCGCCGGGTTTCCCGCGGTCATTCAAAAGGCGACGCGCGAGCAGCTCACCGAATACCACCGCGCGTTCTACGCGCCGAAGTCGATGTGCCTGGTCATCGCCGGCGGCGCGGCGCTGACCGAGGACGAGGCGCTCAACCTGCTGTCCGACATCCCGCACGGAAAGCCTCGGCCACGCAAGAAGGCGAAGTGGGGCCTTGGTGATCGCTACACGGCGAACGTGCGCCCCGTGACCCCGCAGGAAGAGCCGCAGGTGCACATGGTGTTCGCGGTTCCCGGTATCCCGGCTCGCGATCCGCGCCGCACCCAGCTGTCGGTCATGACGCACGTTCTCGGCGGCGGCATGTCGTCGCGGTTGTTCCAGACCGTCCGCGAACGCAACGGCCTCGCCTACAGCATCTACGCACACCACGCCGGCTTCGACGACACCGGGCTGTTCGCGATCGCCACCGCAACTCGCCCCAAGGACGCTCGCAAAGCCACGGCGCTCACGTTCAAGGAATTTCGCAAGATCGCGGCGAAGCGCGTCGCCCCTGACGAGCTGGCCGCGGCGAAGTCGGCCATGATCGGCCGCCTGCTGCGCTCAACGGAGACAGCGATCGCGAGCGCGCGTTTCTACGGCACTCGCTGGCGCGCGGGACTGCCGCTCGAGACCCCGGATCAACGCGCCGAGGCCATCCTCCAGGTGACCGCCGCTCAGGTGCAGTCGATCGCCGAGGAGATCGCCGACGGCATCCCGGATGTGCGCATGGCCCTGGTGGGGCCCACGGATCAGGGACCGGAACTTTTCGAGGCGATCGAGTCGACAGCCTCGCGCTGACGCCGGGTTCCGCTACGCTGGAATCGCGCGCTCGAGGCTGACCGCCACCCGCTCCAGATCGCGCGTGCTCAGTCCCGGATGCACCGGAAGCGAGAGGCAGCGCGACGCGTAGTCGCGCGCGATCGGAGTGTCCCCCCGATGCACGTTGGGATGGTCGCGATAGGCATCGTGGTCCCAGACAAGGCCTGGGTAGTACACACCGGTATCGATACCGTCGGACGACATCGACGCGACCACCTGGTCGCGATCGATCCCGGGCCTCAGCAGGATGGTGTACTGGTGCCAGACATGGGCCCGGCCCGAGGGCTCGCGGGGAACGGTGACCGCCGGATTGTCCGCGATCAGTGACGTCAGCACCGAGGCGTTGGCCCTGCGTGCGCTGACGATGGCATCGAGACGCTCCATCTGGGGAATCGCGACCGCGGCTGCCAGGTCGGTCATTCGCCAGTTCTGGCCGATCATGGCATAATCGTAGCGGGTGCGCATCCCCTGATTGCGCAGGATCCGGAGGCGCTCCGCAAGCATCGAGTCGTCGGTGGTCACGCACCCACCCTCGCCACTGGTCACGTTCTTGGTGGCGTAGAAGGAGAAACAGCCGATCCCGAAGCTGCCGGCACGCCGGCCGCCGACGGCGGCGCCGTGCGCCTGTGCCGCGTCCTCGACCACCCCAAGGCCGTGCGCCGCAGCGAGCGACATGAGCCGATGCATGTCCGCGGGAAGGCCGTAGAGGTGCACGGGGACGATCGCCGCCGTGGCAGGTCCGATCAACGCCGCAACCGACTCGGGGTCGATGGTGAAGTCGTCGCAGACGTCGGCGAAACGCACCGACGCGCCGCTGCGCAGGATTGCGTTGATGGTGGCCGCGAAGGTGAACGGGGAGGTGATCACCTCCTGACCCGGGCCGATCTCCAGCACCGCGAGTGCCGCGTCGAGTGCGACCGTCCCATTGGCCACCGCCACGGCGTGCGTGGTCCCGGCCATGGTCGTGCACATCGCTTCGAACCGCTCGACCATCGGCCCCTGGGCAAGGTGGCCGCTGCGCAGGACCGAGAGGACGAGGTTCTCGACCTCCGGGCCGAGCTGCGGGGCCGAGATCCGGATGCGCGCCTCCGGTGGCGCGTGGGTCGCGGTCATGATGCCGCCACTTCACCGGCATGGCGGATCGGCCGCTGCTCCTCCGCGAGCCGCCGGCGCAGGGTGATGAGTCCCGCGGCCATGGCGATCGAATCGCGGATGGGGGAAACGGTGGATCGTCCCGAGGCCATGTAGACCACCGGCACCTCCACGGGCGTCACCCCCTCATGGACTGCCCAGAGGTTGATCTCGGCGCCGATCAGGAAATCGCCGGCGCGCAGTCGCGGCAGCAGAGCCTGGGCGAGCAGCCGGTCGATCAGCACGGACCCCTGGGTGTCGATCGCGAGGCCGATGAGCCCGGCTCGCAGCAGGCCGAATCCGGCCGACATAGCGCGCCGCACCACCGCGGTCTCGATCTGAGATCCTGGATGCGTCTTCGATCCCATCACCAGTTGCGGTCGCGGGCTGAGGCCGAGGAATCCGTCGAGATCGGTGAAGCCAAAGGGCAGATCGGCGGCGGTGAGGACCACCGTGTCGCCACGAGCCAGGGCGATGCCCCGGCGCCATGCAAACCCGAGACCCTTGGCGGACGTGGTGACCCGGACGCCCACCTCATTGCCGGCGAACGAGGTTGCCAGTGCGAGGCAGAGCGGGCCCGACCCGTCGGAGGACCCGTTCTCGACGAGGATGATCTCCGACCCGGGGAGGTGGGCGAGACGCTCGACCAGCAGTCGCACCGTCTTGCGCAGCTCGGCGATCTGGTTGTGGACGGGGATGACATAGCTGACGCTCGGCTCGCTCACGAGCACTCCTCGATGGCTGCCGCAACCTCATGCGGGGGAAGAATCGATCCGCGTTCCGCGCAGGCGTCGGCCCGCCCCGAGATCAGGTCGAGAAAGTGGGCGAACTGCAGCGCCAGCGGCTCGCCGGTGTGCCTCACGAAGGGGATGTCGACCACCGTCTCGGCGCGGTAGCCCGCCGCCTGGCCGGCACCGACCCCCTGCGTATGGGCGCGATGGCGATAGACGGTCAGGTCCTGGCGGAGGAGGTCGACGTCATACAGCGCCGTCGACGTCGCCACCAGCTGGGAACGCACCTTGCGCTGGCTTGCCCGGCTCGCCGACAGAGTCGCGATCGTGCCCCCGGGGAATTGGAGGAGGCAATCGGCGACCTCCATGATCGGATCGCGGCCTGCCGTGCTGGTCGCACCGCACACGCGAGACGGTCGTGCCCCGCCCATGTAGCAGAGGGCAAGATCGATCTCATGGATCAGGAGGTCGTGGACGACGCTCAGGGTGCTTCGAGGCGTTTCCGGTGAGTGGCGCAGCCCGACGATGTGGACCGGTTCCTCGTGGAGCAGGCTGCGCATCGTGGCGACCACAGGGTTGAATCGTTCAACAAAGCCGCACATCAGCGGCACACCGCGGCGCTCGGCGCAGGCCACCAGCGCGCGGCTGGCCTCGAGGCTCGGGGTCACCGGCTTCTCGACCAGAATCGGCTTGCCGAGCTCGAGCAGCGCTCGTGCTGCGCCCTCGTGGAACGCGGTCGGAGTCGCGATGACGGCGGCGTCGCAGCCGTCAGCCGCATCGAGATCCTCGGCAAAGGCACAGCCAAGCCGTTCGGCAAGCGGTCGCACCCGTTCTGGATCCGTGTCGATGATCACCGCGAGGTCGGCGCCGTCAGACTCCGCGATGATCCGCGCGTGGTTGGCCCCCATCGCCCCGGCTCCGACCAGCGCGATCCGGGCGCGTGCACCCATTGGCGCAGTCTCAGCCCGGCGGGCCTCCCAGATCGAAGATTTGCAGGTCCGTTTCGATAGCGCCGCGTTCCCGCAACAGCGGGACGAGCAGGGCGGCCATCACCGCGGCGGAGGCGATCGCCCCGCAGAGAAGCCCCAACTCGACGCGCAGGAAGAGTGACGACCCGACAGCGGTGACGACGAAGAACACGATCGCGCCGGCCGTCCACCCCAGTGCGACCCGTCGGTACCCGGAGAGCGAGATCAGGACGTAGCCGAAGATCTGGGTGAAGATGAACCCGATACAGCTGGCGGAGAGCAGCGCGAAGTCGAGGTTGCTCAATTCGAATCCATGGCCGAAGAGGATCCGGGTCACGCTCGGCCCGAGGAACGTGAAGCCGGCGATGGCCACCGCACCCAGACCGGCCATGAGGAGCAGGAGGCGGGTCAGCAGCGCCTGAAACTCGCCGTGACGTCCGCCCGTGGCGAGAGTGGAGAGCTTGGGGAGCAATGCTGACTGGACCGCTTGGAACAGAAAGATCGGGACGTAGGCGACGATGCGGCTCAGCTGGAACCGCCCGGCGGCGGTCTGCTGTGCCGGCGTTGCGAGCAGCTGCACGGCGACGGCGCCGACGCTGAGAAGCAGCTGGGTGAACACCGAGGCAATCAGGAGAAACCCGAGCGCATGGGTGATCTCCCCCCATGGGGCGGGAGGCCCGGGGCGAAGTAATCCGCGCCTGCCGATGGTCGCCAGCGCAATCGCGGCGAACGACGCAACGATGAGCGAAATCCCGTACGGGCCTGCGGTCTTGACCCCGACGATTGCGAGAATCGCAGCGAACGCCACCCGCAGCGCGCCTTCGCCGCCGAGGAGGATTCCATACGCGCCGAAACGCGCATTCCCCGCAAGGGCACCGCGAGCGAGGAACTCGCAGAGGTACGCCGCGAACCCCCCGATCAGGCCGGCGAGCAACGCCGGGTCGCCCTTGAAGACGTGCTGGTCGATCGGACTCGCGGCCGCCAGGGTGGCGACGATCAAAACGACGGCGAGGACGCTGCCGAGCAGCGCGGCGCGCATGAACACCGGGCGACCGCCCTCGTTGCGCACGCGGCGGGCTGCGATCGCCCGTCCGGTCTCCTGCTCGAGGGGGAGGAAGAACCCAGGGCCGCACACGAAGAGCAGCGCCCAGAACACCGACAGTGGCGCGAATCGCGCGGTGCCGAGGGCGCGGGCCGCGACCACGAGGAAGCCGTACTGCATGAGACCGGCGAGCCCGAGGCCGATGGCGACCGGGATCGTCCCAACCGGCAGCGGCAGCGCGCGCACCCGTTCGAGAACCTTCATGACCAGGCCGGAGGAGGGGAGGCCCCTACGGGTAGATGCCCCGTACGGCCGTCGCGTCGGCGACCCGCTTCACCGCGACGAGGTAGGCACCCAGGCGGAGCGACACGTGATGGAGGTCGGCCTGGTCGCACATCTGGCCGAATGCCTTCTGCAGGATCTTCTTGAGCCGGACATTGATCTCGTCCTCCTCCCAGAAGAGCGACTGCAGGTCCTGGACCCACTCGAAATACGACACCGTCACACCGCCGGCATTGGCGAGGATGTCGGGTACCACCGTGATCCCGCGACGTTCGAGGATGCTGTCCGCGTCGGGAGTCGTCGGACCGTTGGCCCCCTCGACGATGAGCCGGGCCTGGATCCTGCCCGCGTTGCGCGCGGTGATTTGATTCTCCATGGCCGCGGGGACGAGCACGTCGACCTCGAGCTCGAGGAGCTCGGCATTGGTGACAGACTCGGTGCCGGGAAACCGGTGAACGCCTCCGTGCTGCTGCCGGTGCGCGAGGAGCGCCGGAATGTCGAGGCCGCCCCTGGAGTACACGCCGCCGGTGACATCCGCGATCGCGCAGATCGTGAATCCCGATTCATGCATCAGTTGCGCGGCCCAGCCGCCGACGTTCCCGAAGCCCTGGATGGCCACCGTGGTCTGCGATGGTTCCATCCCCAGGCGTTTGCACGCCTCGATGGCGATGATGTTGACACCGCGTCCGGTCGCGCTCGGGCGCCCCTCACTGCCGCCGATCTCGAGGGGCTTGCCGGTCACGGATGCGGGGACCGAATAACCGGCCTGCATCGAGATCGTGTCCATGATCCAGGCCATGATCTCCGCGTTCGTGTTGACGTCCGGCGCCGGGATGTCCGATTCCGGTCCCACCAGAACGCTGATCTCGGCGGCGAACCGGCGGGTGAGACGTTCGAGCTCACGATGACTGAGGGTCGCGGGGTCAACGGCAACACCGCCTTTGGCACCGCCGTACGGCAGATTCGCGAGTGCGCACTTCCAGGTCATCCACATCGCCAGTGCCTTGACCTCATCGATGTCGGTCGCCGGATGGAAGCGGAGGCCGCCCTTCGCAGGGCCACGGGTCACGTTGTGCTGGACGCGATAGCCCTCGAACATGCGGACGCTGCCGTCGTCCATCTTCACGGGGAAGCGCACGACCAGCTCCCGCCGAACCTCACGCAGCACCGCGCGCAAGCCCGAAGAGAGATTAAGGATCTCGGCGGCATTGTCGAACTGGCGCTGAGCGTTCAGCCAGGGAGAGTCCACCACCGCCGGCGCGGCAACCGTGCTCACGCTCAGGAGCCTAGCAGGCTCCCACGCGCTTGGACGTAGCGAAGCCCGCCTCGCCGGCGCCTCTATACTGCCGCGAATGTCCGAGACGGAGAACGCCGAGGTCGCACCCGCTGCGGCGAGCGAAGCGATCGCCGCCGGCGCCGTGCTCATCGATGTCCGCGAGAAGTCGGAGTACGACGACGCGCACATTCCCGGCTCGGTGCTGATCCCACTCGGGGAGCTGGCAGGTCGTCTCGCCGAGGTCCCCACTGACCGGGATGTCTACGTGCACTGCCGGATGGGCGGACGCAGCGCTCGCGCCGTCGATTACCTGCGCGCCGTCGGCCGGGCGAACTCCTACAACGTCACCGGTGGGATCGACGCCTGGCAGGACGCCGGCCTGCCCGTGGAGCGCTGACCGACCCGATCCTCAGAGGACGGCAAAGGCGGTCGAGCCGAGAAGTTCGCCTCGGTAGGTGATGGTCACCGTGTAGTTGCCGGGCGCGAAGCCGCCCACAGGCGGGCTCAGCGGGACCACAGTGGCTCCGGATTGGTTGAGCACGTATGCGTTCTGGATGATCGTCTGCGCCGGCTGGCCCACGGACACCACGATCTGCACAGGCGCCTGGCCGGCGGGTCCCCCGGAGTTCACCTCGATGTCGACGACGGGTGTCATCGCCGGGAACGAGACCTGGGTCTCCGGCACGGCTCCGGTTCCACCGGGCGCCGAGGCAACCGGGCGAACGCCGGTGAGCGATATCTCCTGGGTGGAGCGCGTGGGCGGCTGTGGCGCCGGCGCAGGCTGGAGCAAACGGGTGGTGATCAAGGCGACGAGCACAGCACCAAGGAGGGTCGATCCGATGACCGCACGGGGAATCCTCGAACGGTGGTGCTCCAACGCTGATGGCGGCTCCGGAGGGGGCTGGGGGAGCGCCGCGCGTTGCGGGGCCCCGGCCTCGGCGATTGGAGAGAGGATCGGCTCCATCGCGGCCGCGAGAGTCCACGGTCTCCCGACAGCCTCGAGCGGTGGCTTGGGGGCAGGTGGTGCGGCCGCCTGGGTTGCCGCTGGACCCAGGCGCGCGGCGACGTCTGCGACACCGTCAATCGCGCTGGCGAGCCGGCCCCGAAGGAGCGAGCGCTGATCAGGCATTGCTGACGCCAGCAGCTGAGCGCCCGCCCAGATTCATCGCGACGCCGCCGGAACC
Organism: Candidatus Dormibacteria bacterium; assembly: GCA_044450385.1. Lineage (GTDB taxonomy): Bacteria > Chloroflexota > Dormibacteria > Aeolococcales > Aeolococcaceae > Palsa-851. Next base: position 7,034 of record JBIOIZ010000016.1, on the reverse strand, counting down.
GGCGTGGGTTGCGTGCCAGACAACCGCGACAAGCCCAGCGAGAAGCACCACGGCGACCGTGCTTTCGTTGAGCGAGATCAAGGGGTTGAACAGCGACGCCGCTGTGTACGCCCCCGTCAGGGCCATTGCGACTGCCGGGGCTCGCGGCGCGAGGACGGCAACCGGAACGGCGAGGAGCATCAGGCTGTAGTCGCCGAGGTGCGGCGAGAGCACGACCGAGAGCGCGATCGCGATCGCGACTGCTGGAACCAGGTTGCGCCGTAGCGTGTCGCGAAGCACGACCATGGCCAGCACCGCGAACGCTGCCAGCGTCAGCGCCGCCGCCCAGGCGGCTGCGTTGCTCGCAAGGGGCCGAGCGATGAGGGCGGGGATCGAGTTGCCCTGAAGATCCAGGTGGGCATACGCCGGAGCCGTGACGAGACCGACGGCGTCCAGGAGATGACCGGGGCCCGCAACCGCCACAGACCCGATCAGCACGACCACCGCGCCGGCGGCGAGAGCGCCGAGCATCCGCCACTGCCGGGCGACGACCAGGGCCGGAGGCACGAGCCAGACGAGTTGGGGCTTGAGCATCAGGGGGACGAGGAGCAGGCCGGCGATCACCGGGCGCCCCAGGTCGAGCGCCTCGATGGCGAGCGTCGCCGCGAGCAGCATGAGACCGTCCGACTGTCCGAGCAGAATGCCGGTTCCGGCTTCCAGCGAGAACACTGCGATAACCACGAGACACGCGCCCAGCGGCGCGCCGAGTCGCGGGGCTGCGCGGCGGGCGAGTATCGCTGCCGAGAGTGCCATCGCCACGACGTTCAGGGTCACGAACACGTCGGTCCCTGTCTGCAACGGCAGCAGTGCGATGGGTTGTATCAGCCATGCCATCAAGGCAGGGTTGACGAAGGGGATCGGGAACGTGCCGCTCGCGGCGGGCGTGTAGCCCAGCAGCTGCGCCTGAGCAGCGGCGAGTGTGCCGGGGCAGTAGACGCATGAGGATCCCCCGTGGACCACCCGCCCGGCGGACGCGATCGCGAGGTAATCGACGGCGGAGCCGCCGCCGAGCACGGTGTGCAGGTCGGCGATGGATCTGACCATCAGGTACACGGCGCAGACGCCCGCCACGCCGATGACCCATCGCCACCTCAAGGGTGCGCTGACCATCCGCGGCCCAACCTACCAGAGCCAAATCGAATTGGAACCCGGTGTGCGAAACCGTCACCCGGGAGATATCCACTCGTTCGACCGGTGCTAGCATGCGCCGGGGTGAGGAGTGCATCGGATTCGGCCCAACATGAATCGACGCCGGGTGGGGGCGATGTGGAGGTCGAGCACGACGGGTTCGTGGCGGCCGACTACGGCGCCGGCTACTACGGCCACTACGCAGCGGCAGGCATCAGCTACGAGCGGACGCCGCTCTGGCTCGAATTCTTTGGCCACGTCGCCGACCGCCTGATCGAGGACTTCCACCCGAAGACATCGCTGGATGCCGGATGCGCCATAGGGTTGCTCGTCGAAGCCCTGCGGGCCCGAGGTGTCGCGGCCGAGGGAGTCGACTTCAGCGAGTTCGCCATCGAACACGCGCCGGAAGACCTCCGACCCTTCCTCAGGGTCGGGTCGATCACCGAACCGCTCTCCCGGCGCTACGACGTCATCACCTGCTTCGAGGTCGTCGAGCACATGTCGCCTCAGGACGCCGATCGCGCCATCGCCAACCTGTGCTCGTTCACGGACGACGTGATCCTCACCTCCACACCGATCCACTATCGCGATCCCACGCACACCAACATCCACCCGCAGGAGTACTGGACCGAGCGCTTCGCTCGTCAGGGTTTCATCCGCGATGTCGAGTACGACGGCTCATACATCGCCCCCTGGGCGGCGCGCTACCGGAGATCGAACGAACCGATCCATCGCGTGGTCGCCGGCTACGATCGAGCCTACTCGAGGATGCAGCACGAGCTCCAGGAGCGCAACGCCGTCGTGGTCGACCAGATGCGCAAGCTCACTGATCTGCAGGAGCGGCTGCGCACCGCTGAGAGCACGATGGCCTGGAGCCGGCGGCGCTCCGTGCGCCTCGCCATGAGGGTGGACGACGCGATGGTCAAGGCCGCTCCAATCGGAACCTCGAGACGGCGGTTGCTGCAAAGCGCGCTCAGGACCGTGGATCGGCTGCGGGGGCGTTCGCCGGCGGCGTGACCGGGTCACGCCTCGGTTCGGCTCCGCCACAACCGTAGGATCGGGCGGTGACCGATCCCACGTCCCTGCCCGCACTGGCTCCGATCGCGACGGTCGTCGTGCTGCTCGAGGTGGCCGCCGGCACCACGGTGGCCGCGTATGCAGTGGATCTGGTCGGCAAGGTCGGGCGAGGATTCGTGGGCACCACATCGCTCATCTGCGCCGGTGTCATGGCAATCGATGTGCTCCTCGAGGCGCTGCTGCCATCCGGCACGTCGTTGCTCGGAGCGCCACTGCCGTCGGGTGCGCAGGCATCGCTGTTCCACTGGTCGATCGCGTTCACCGTCGCGCTCCTCGGGTACGCGTTCTTCTGCTCGGTGATGACCGATGTCGCCCGCCGTGTGGTGGGCGCTCTTGCGATCGGTTTCGGCGCCATGGCGATCGCGAAGGCCGCAGCGGCATTCGGTCCTTCGCTCGGGGGCGTGGGCACTGCGGTGGTCGCCTTCGTACCCGCGGCGCTGGTGTCCGGGAGCGCGCTCGCCGGCATGCTGCTCGGCCACTGGTACCTGGTTGCTCCCAACCTCTCGTTCCGTCCGTTGCGCCGGGCCATCGACGTGGTCTTCATCGCCGTGGCGGTGCAGGCAGTGGTGATCGTGCTGGTGATCGTCACGGCAGGTGCGACGGTGCGGCACGAGCTGCTCTGGTCTGGCGACGCCGTGCCCTTCTGGCTGCTCGTGGTCGGGTCCGGGATCGTCTTCACGACCGGCGTTGCGCTGCTCACCAGGCACTTCGCCCGGATCCGCGCCAACCAACCGGCGACAGCGATGCTCTACGTCCTGATCATCAGCGTCGTCATGGGTGTCGTCCCCGCGCACCTGCTCTTCTTCGTCACCGGTGCGCCGATCTGATCGCTTTGGCCCTGCCCTGGCTCAAGAGCGCCGCGGTTACCCGGCCGTCTGGGGGATGGCGCTGCTCCGCACATCCTGATCCTGGGCCACCTGCCACCGGCCGTGCATCTCGACGATGCCGATGTGGCCGCCCATGTTGTTGATGTGAAAGGTCGCCGCGGGATCGGCGAAGTCGTAGCGGTGGCTGCCGGTCACGTCCTGCAGGACCACCTGGATGATGTACCCACCCGCGAGCAATGGCAGCGAGTCAATGGCGTAGCGGATGGAGATGGATTCGCCAGGCGAATGACTGGTCACCGTGACATGGTCCAGAAACGTGTTCGTGCCGGCCAGCAGCATGCCGTCGGCGCGGCGTATCGCAAGACCACAGACCACGTCGCCGACGTCGCTGTGGGCAAGCACATGCATGTCCAGCGTCATCGCGCCGCCGGTGTCGAAGCGACTCCTGCTCCGGCCGTCGGCGTCGAGCAAGCTCACCGAGACAAACTCGATCGCTCGTGAACCCCACTGAGTGGGATCGGCGCGTCGCAGCTCTTGCGGCATATCGCGCTCGGCGGCAAGCGCGTGGTCGGCGATCATGCGGTGATACGCGGACGTGACCTCCGCGGCGGGGCCGTCGGCGATGATCTCCCCGCGGTTGAGCAGGAGCACTCTGTCGCAGTACTCCTCGAGAGCGCCCAGGTCGTGGCTCACCAGGACGATGGTCTTGCCTTCGCGCTTGTACCGGCTGAAGGTGTCGAAGCACTTCTCCTGGAAGCTTGCGTCGCCGACGGCAAGGACCTCGTCCATCACCAGGAGATCGGTCTCCGCGAGGATCGCGACGCTGAACGCGAGACGTACCTGCATGCCCGATGAGAAGTTCTTGAGCTTCTGCTCGGCAAAGTCCTCGAGCTCGGCGAACGCGAAGACCTCGTCAATCTTGTCCCGCAGCTGGGCACGGGTGAGGCCCAGCATCGCGCCACCAAGGAAGACGTTCTCTCGAGCGGTGAGCTCCGGGTTGAAGCCGACGCCGAGCTCCAGGAACGCGGAGAACTCGCCGTTGACCCGCGCATATCCCGAGTCAGCTTCGTAGATGCGACAGAGGATCTTCAGCAGCGTGCTCTTGCCACAGCCATTCGGTCCGGCCACTCCGAGAAACTGCCCCGCCGGCACGTCGAACGAGATGTCATGGAGGGCGATGAGATCGCGGTACCGGGATGCGCTGCGCCAGTGCGTGACTCGATATTTGAGCGTGGTGCTCCTGTCGAGAGGCAGGCGAAATCGCTTATGGAGATTGGAGACTTCGACGACTGGCTTCACAACGACTCGGCGAAGCGCGGCGTGAGCCTGTGGAAGACGGCGAAACCGAGGAGGAAGATGCCGATGGTCAGCAGGATCGGGACGACCTCGAGCGGGCCGATGAACGACGCCATGGAGCGCACCTTCGCCGGGTCGATGAGGACGTGGCGGAGATCGGTGATGATCTGCGCGATCGGATTCACGCCGGCGAGATAGGCCAGCTTCTTGGAGTGGTCCCAGACGGTCTGGAAGGGAATGACGACAGCCGACCCGTAGAAGAGCACCAGCGACACGATCTCCCAGATGTGTCCGAGGTCTCTGAAAAAGACGAACAGCGATGAAAGCACGAGCGAGAGACCCAGGATCAACACCACCAGCTCGAGGTAATAGAGGACCGCGAGCAGGCTGACCCAGCTGAGATGGAGCTGACCCAGCGCGAAGGTGACGATCAGGACGAGCGCGGTGTTGATCGTGAAGGTCAGAAGTGCGCTCGTCATCGACGAGGCGACGAGAATCCATCGCGGGAAGTACGCCTTGCGAATCAGATCGCCGCTTCCCGCAATCGCGTTCATCGCGTTGGTTGTGGCTTCGGTGAAGAATGTCCACGCCACGATCGCGACCAGCAGCTGAATGGGAAACTCGTACTGGCCCTGCCCGGCCTTGAGCAGAATGCTGAAGACGAGCAGCATGATGCCGAAGAGCATCAGCGGCTTGACCAGAGACCAGACATACCCCAGGGCGGAGCCGGTGTACTTGAGCTTGAACGCCGTGATCGACAGCTCACGGATGAGGTTCAGATTCCGCTGGAAGATGCTTCGAGAGCGCGGAACGCCTTCGAGGATGTGGCTGTCGTGCACCGCAACGGTCATGGCGGCGACACCCGACGCAGGAATCCGCGGGGATTGAATGTCAGGTGGTACTTCTGCCTTCCCTCGTCGACGACGAACTGGTCATTGCCGCTGAGAAACGCTGAGACCGCCTCCATCGGACCTGGGCCGAAATCCGGGAGCACAGGGTGGTTGTTGACGTTGGTGTCCTCGACGATCACGTAGGACCCGACCGTCACCATCGGCGCATACACCGACAATTCGCGCTCGACATGCGGTGCGCTGTGATCCGAATCCAGGATGACGAGGACGTTTCCCGTCGCCGGCACACGTGCGCGAACCGTGTCGGCCACCGCTGCATCAGTGGACGACCCGAGCACGTACGTGATGCGGGGATGGACCGGGCGCCCGGGCTTGGCCTCGATGTCGATGGTGATGATCTCGCCGGTGCCGACCAGATCGCAGATCGATGCCAGGAACCCGGCGCTTCCCCCATGTGCCGTCCCACATTCGATGATGAGCGCGGGACGCAGCTCGTGCAGGATCTCCTGGTAGATCCAGAGGTCAAGCGGACATTTCCACGCGTCGACGCCCATCCATCGGGTCTCGAGCCAGGTTCCGGGATCGTTGTAGTACAGCCGGTGAAACTGATCGACGATCGCCTTGCGAACGGCGAGGTCCGGCTGTCCGTCCGGTGCCTGGGGCGAGAGACCTTCGAAGCTGTGGGTGATCAATTCAGTGATCCCGGATCCACCATCGCCGCCACGATGGGTCAGTCCGACCTGCAGCACGGGCTGGAGCGCAGCGACGAGCTCTCGCGGCACGGTCTGGTGCGATGTCTGCAATCGCTGCCCGAGCCTGCGCAGATACCAGGCTGCCAGCGCGTCAGCGGGGGGCTGAGCGAACGTGGTGGCGAGCGCCTTGGCTCTGGAAAGCGCGCGACGCGGGAGTCGCGCTGCCACTGATTGACTCATGGTGAATGAGGTCGCATGCCTGTCACCCCAGGGATCGTAGAGCCCGAGCCCAGATACCCGCGCCCCCGGCGTCGACGGTCAAGATGGGAATCTCCAGTACGAATCGCACGCGGCAGGCGTGTCGCTTCGGTTCGAGCATACTCAGCCGCGGCGATTTGCGGGCACCCCGCATACCATCGTGGTTCGATGCACCTTGAGATGGACCTGACGATCGCACCGGGATCCACCGGGTGACCACCCCTCGCGAGGCTGACAAGCTCCGCGACGAGTTGCGCGCGGCACGGCACCACATCGCGGAGCTGGAGGCCGAGCTTCAGGCGTTGCGGGCCGAGCTGACTGAGGCCACCGACAGGGCGTCCGCCCGGATCGCCGTGGCGGTTGCCGGCAAGCTGCGGAGGGTCGTGCCGCCGGACTCGCGGCGCCAGCGGACGCTGCACAGCGTGGCGTCGAGGACGCTGACACTCGTCGACCACGGCCCATCAGCAGTGGCCGGATCGATACGCCGTGACCGTGAGCTCCGCCGCGCGATCGGTGTTGCCGACACGGATGCGTCGCGACGCCGCCAGTATCGTCGCTGGCTCGAGCTGCACACCCCGAGCGCAGCGGAGCTCGGGAAGATGCGACGTGTGTCCGAGGCGGATGCCGGAGCACCGGTCATCAGCCTTGTGATGCCCGTCCACAACCCGGCTCGCGACTGGCTCGAGGCAGCCATCGCGTCGGTGCTCGAGCAGGCCTATCCGAATCTCGAACTCTGCATCGCTGATGACGCATCGACGCACTCCCATGTGCATGAGGTTCTTGACGCCGCGCTTGCCGATCCTCGTGTGCGGGTGGCATACCGGGAACAGCAGGGTGGCATCGCCGCCGCCTCGAATTCCGCGCTG
>JBIOIZ010000015.1:0-47396 GCA_044450385.1 Candidatus Dormibacteria bacterium | reverse complement strand
TCGGGCAGCACGAACCGTCCGGCCTCGTTCCGTGGTGGCACACTCTGGGGGCCTGGGTCGACCACGACGTCGCCGTGGGCGATGGCGTCGGCGTGGGGTTGCCGGCCGCGGCCGCACCTGAAACCCCTGCCAGCATGAGTGCGAAGGCGCCAGGAAGCAGCGCGATGGCGGCGGCGCCTCTCGAACGCCCCCGGGGCGTGAGCCTGCTGATGACGTTTGCATTCATTGACGTGTTCCAACTTTGGTCTTAATACCTCCCCACCGAGTTGGGAGTCGGCGGGTCGTCACGGCGTCGCGGTGTCCCGTTCACAGAGTTCACAACAGGGTGGCGCGTCCGCATACGATTCGGCCGGTGTGCACGATCCTCCTGGCCTGGCGGTGCCACCCCGGGACGCCGATCGTCCTTGCAGCGAATCGAGACGAACTGATCGCCCGTCCGAGCGCGCCCCCGGGGGTGCTGTCGGAGAGCCCGCGGATCGTCGGTGGCCGGGACCTGGCAGCCGGCGGGACGTGGCTCGCCGTCGCCGCGGATGGAAGCGTCTGCGCGGTCACCAACCGGCACCCCGGTGAGGGGGCGCCGGCGGCTCCCGATCCCTCACGCCGGTCCAGGGGCGAGATCCCGGTCGCGATGCTCACAGGGGATCCAGGCGGGGCTCCCGTCCGCCTCACCCGCCTCGGTCCAGGTAGATACAACCCGGTCAACGTGCTCTGGCTCAGCGCAGACCGGGCGGTCGTGGCCCACGTCGACGACTCGGGACCGGTCCGCGTGGTCGACCTCGCTCCGGGACGCCATGTGCTCACAACGCGCGATGTCGACGACGTCCGCAGTGCGAAGGTCGCGATGCTTCTTGAGGCGATGGACCGAGCCCTGTCGCCGGGCGGCGATGCCGAGGCCACCCTGAACGGGCTGCGTTCCATCCTTCGCGATCACACATCGGCAAGCGATTCGCCGGTTGACGCCGCGTGCATCCACGGGGATGACTACGGAACCGTGTCGGCGTCGACGGTGATCGCCGGGGCTGATCGTGTGGTCTACGAGCATGCGCCCGGCCGCCCCTGCCTGACCCCGTTCGCTCGTGTGCCGATCGCGGCTAGTGGCCAGTACCCAGCTGCACCGCTTTGACGAGGAGGAGCACCACCGCGACCACGAGATAGCCGCGCATCGAGTACAGCGCGACGAGCCGGCTCCGGGAGGGTTCGGGTCGCGTCAGCAGTGCCAGCGGTGGCATGCGCCACGTCTCGCGGTCCTCGCGCGAGAACGTGTCCGGCGGGCGGGCCCGCCCGCCACGGGTGGTGAAGACGGTGACACCGACCAGCCCGACCACCATCACCGCCGAAAGGACGGCGAGCAGGAGCGGAACGTCCACCGACGAGAACACGGTGGTGATGACCAGGATGAGCGACAGCATCACCAGGACTCCGAGTATCAACGTGGCGACGATGTTCAACCACGTGCGGTTGACCCACGGCCCGAGCACGTCACGGTCATTGCACAGCAGCAGTAGGAAGAGGCTCGCGCTCGGGAGCAGCACACCGGCGAGTGCCTGCACCGCGGTGGTGATGAGCCCCAGCGGAGCGTGCGGCGTGAGCGTGAGCCCAGCCGCAAGCACCACCAGCGCGGTGTAGGACGCGTAGAAGGGCTTGGCCTCCCGCCACGGGCGGTGCAGCGAGTGCCTGATACCGAAGGTATCGCCGAACGCATACGAGGTCGCGAGCGTGACGGCGCTCGCGCCGATGATCGATGCGTCGATGAGCAGGATCGCGAAGAGCGCTCCAGCCGCTGATCCGAGACGCGACGCGATGCCGGTCGCGACGGTTCCGGCGTCGACGAACTGTCCTGCGAGCGGAGTCTTCTGGAACGCGAACGCAGTGGTCACCATGATCGCGGTCGCGCCGACGACGACGACGAACGCGCCGATCACAGTGTCGGCTCGCTCGTACGGGATCCATCGCGGAGTGATGCGCTTGTCGACGACGTTGGACTGCTGGAAGAAGAGCTGCCAGGGCGCGACCGTGGTGCCGACGATGGCGATGATGAGCAGCACGCCGTTCGATGTGAGACCACCTTTCATCCCCGGAACAGCAAGGTCGTGAAGAACCTGACCCATGCTCGGATGGCTGAGGATCACGAGCGGGATGATCAGGAGGTTGCCGAAGAGGATCACGAACATCAGGCGTTCCCAGGTCTCGAAACGACCGGTGACGGTGATGCCGATGAGCAGCAGTCCCGCGAGCGGTACCGCAAGGTATGGGGACATTCCGAAATACGCGGCGCCGAGCGAGATGCCGATGAACTCTGTCGCGATGGTGAGGAAGTTGAGGACGAACAGGTCCCCGACCGCGAACCAGCCCCAGAAGCGGCCGAAACGCTCGAAGATCAGCCTGCCGTGTCCGACTCCGGTGACGGCGCCGAGGCGCACCACCATCTCCTGGTTGACGATGAGCACCGGGATGAGGAACACCAGAGTCCAGAGCAGGGTCGTCCCGTAGTTCTGCCCGGCCTGCGCGTAGGTCGAGACGCCTCCGGCATCGTTGTCCCCAACCATCACGATGAGGCCGGGACCCATGATCACCGCGAGTGCAAGCAGGCGAAGCCGCCATGTGCGCGGCACGCTGGTCTCGTGCTCGGGAATGGTGCCGAACGCGCCGCGGATGTCTCCGAGGTGTGCGGCATCAAGGACCGCCGTATTGCCGCGCGCCACGCTGGCGTCAGCCTTGCGGGCCTTCTCCTTCGCCAATTCGGACCTCCCACCGTCGATGACGGCAAGACTGAGCGGGCCCGTCCGCTCAGGAGGTCACGACTGGTGCGTCACCTCGCTGCGGGCCGGCCCGCGAGTTGCCGGGACTGGGGACTCTCGCCGCCGTCCATGTGCTAGTGAATCCACCCCAAAAAACGCGGTTGTCGTACGTGAAGTGTACAACCCCGCACCTGGACCGAAGGCCAGAGGGTCAGTCGCCGTCCGCCTCGGCCCGCCGCCGCCATGAGTTGGGCAGCATCGCCTCGAGCACGTCGTCGACGGTGATGACCCCGATAACCCGGCGGTCATCGTCGAGGACCGCGACGACCGTGAGGTTGAAGTCGGCCATGCGCCGAGCTACCTCGGGAAAGTCATCGTCGACGTGCACCGAAGCGTTGCTGTGCTCCACGAGCTCCGAGATCCGCTGAGAGCCATCAGCGCGGAGCAGCTCGATGAGCGGCACCGATCCGGCGAGATGTCCGTCGTCGAGAATGAATACATCGGCGACGACCTGGGGTAGGACGTCGGCGGTGCACACCGCGGCCAGCGCCTCCGCGACGGTTGCATCGGGCCCGACTGACACGAAGTCGGGACTCATCAGCCCGCCTGCGCTGCTCTGTCCATAACTGAGCAGCGCTCGCACCTTCGCCTGCTGCGACGGTGGGAGTAACGACAGGATCGGTGCACGCCGCGGTTGATCGAGCTCGGTGACCAGGTCGGCCGCATCATCAGGACCCATCTCAGCGAGCACGGCTGCCGCCTCGGCATCCGACTTGTCGCGGAGAAATTCCACCTGGTGCTCGGTGTTGAGCTCTTCAAAGACATCCGCTTCCAACTCCGGGTCCCCGTGCACGGCTGAGATGATCTCCTCACCTTCGTCATGCGATGCGGCCTCGACGAGGTCGGCGATCTGCGCTGGGTGCAGACGGCGCAGACGGCGCACTGGCATCAGCAGACGTGAGGATGGCACGTGCCCGACGAAGGGCTCGACGGCGGCCCAGTCCACGAACCCCCGGCGGTCGTCTCGACCGCCCAGAAGGCGGCCCCGCCAACCGCGGGGCCGGGTATCGACACCCGCGACGACCCACCTCGACCCCTCCTGCCGGAGGACGATGTCGTGGGCCACCACCAGCCTGCCGGCGTCGACGCTGATCAGGCGCCGACCGAGAACGTCCTCCCCAAGCAGGACCTCACCCTGACGCCGTTCGAAATGGGCGAGGTTGAGGTCCTCTCCCGCCAGCTGCACGCTCCCCGGCTTCATCGAGGCGATGCGGTCGCGAGGAATGAACAGCTTCCGCCCCGCAATGCGTCCAACCAAACCGGTGACGGGCGGGTAGCCGCCCTCGGCGAAACGCGCGATGACGTCATCCACCCGGCCGAGCCGCCCCCCTGCACTATCGATGAGCGGGCGATGCAGGATCTCGCCCAGTGCCAGCCGGACCGAATCGGCGGCTGGCTCCCCGGCGTCTGAGGTGGACATACCGCGCTCAGTCTGCCACGTCTCGAGCCGGCTTGTCTGTCCGCGCGATGTCCGGCCCGGCGCCCGATGGTTACACGGTGTCCGTGTCCGCCTGTCCCACCCCCGTCACCCCTACACTGGCTGAGGCCGCCCGCGGGCACGGACCCTTCCGTGCTCTCGCGACGCGCGGCATGGAGGGACGTGTCGTGGGGGTGACCAATTCTCGTTGGATGCTTGGCGTTCGGGTCCCGGACCGAAGCCGAGCGATCCTGGTGGTGACCGCGGACGGTGAGCTCGCTGTCGCGGTTCGCGACGCGGTGTCACGAGGGATGGCTGTCGTGCGCGACGCGCGCCCCGACGATGCGGGTGAGATCGCTGCCAGCTGCCTTCCCTGGCCATGGATGGTCGTTGGCACCGCTGTCTCGTTGCCCCCCGCCCTGGCTTCGGTGCTACGCGATCGTCCTGTGCTCACCTACTGGCTCGGTGCAGCCCCGGAAGGGCTGCCCGGACACGCTCGCGTCTTCGACCGCCCGGCGGCGCTGCTCGGCGCGGTCCGTCGAGCATGCGCTGCGACTGTCGGCGGCATGCGGCTCGCGCCGGGAAGCGGCGTCGAACTCGTGGACGGGACCCTGCTGCGTGGGGCCGCGCTCGAGTCGCTGGTCGCAGCGTATCCGTCCGGATTTGCGCTCCCGACGCGCGCGTTCCGGTCGGCCACCAATGCGCTCGCGCAGTACAACGTCGGATGGGAGGCCAGACGTGACAGCGGTCAGAGCACGACACTGGTGCGATCAACAGTCGTTGTCGCGCAATGAGAGCGAATCCGGAGGTGCTGATCCTCGAGGATGACGCCGAAACGCTCGAGGAACTGCAGGGTCATTTCACCCGTAAGCGGTTCCATCCGCTCGGTGCACGGAGTGCGTCGCGGGCGCTGTCGCTCCTCGAGCACAACCGGTACTCGAGCAGGCCAGTGCTCGCGATCATCGACTGGGATCTCGGCAAGGCGCCGGACCGGAGCGCGAGCAGCGGCGACGTGCTTTCGCGACTCGCGCGCGAGCTTCGAGAGTGCCCCGTCATCGTGTATTCGCAGAACATTGACGCTTTCAACGTTCGCAGCCAGATTCAGCGGTCGCACCCGCGCGCCCTGCTGCACGACAAACGCGACGGCGACGCGTCACTGCTCGAGCGCATCGACAGGATGCTCGACCGCACGGTCGGTGACCTTCGAATCCACGACGGAACGGTTGTCGTGCACCTCCCGACGCTGGCGCAACACCATCACCGCGAGGCAATCCGCCTGGTGGTGCACCACCCGGACATCGTCACCTTTCATTCGGACACCGCCACCAAGGCGGTTCGGCGCTTCGGTGAATGGCTGCAGACCTGCGGCTCCGCAGTCCGGCTCGTCAGCCACGGCAATCGCAAGTACCGCCTCAGCGTGACCGCGACTGAGGACACGGGACCCGGCAGCGAGTCGTGAATCTCAGCCTGGGCGAGATCGCCGAGCTTCCCCTGGCCGCTGCCCTCGTCGACGCGTCCGGAACTGTGATCGCGAGAACTCCTGAATGGGATGGGCCCGGCCCCGGCGCGGTCTCCTACCCGGTGCGCAGCGTGCGTCTGGTGGTTCGCACCCAGCCCGCGTCCGCGCAGTGCGATGCCCTGCTGAGCAGGCTGCTCGATGCCATCGACGCTGCGGCCGTGGCGTTGCGCGGGACCCAGGCGCAGCGCGTCCGCATGCTCGGAGGATCACTGCGACTGGTGGCCGGCCGGGAACCGGGCGGCTGGGGCACAACCGACGACGTCATCGACCTTGCCCGCGCGGGCATCACCGCTCGCACCGCGCTGACGGTCGACGCGATCGCTGGACCGGCCCGTCCGGTGCTCGGCCCCGAGGTCGCAGCGCTGGTGCTGGTGCAGCTCGCGGTCAACGCCGAGCGTCACGACGCGGCAACCGCGGTCCGCCTCGAGGTCGATCGCACAACGTTTCGAGTCGTCTGGCGGCATACCGGTCCCGCGCCTCGAATTGCGACCGCGCGTCGCAGCGCCGACCGCGACCGCTGGGGTCTCGGTTTCGCGCGCGTTGCGGCAGACGCAATCGGCGGCACCGTGTATCCGCCCCGACCCATTGGTGACGGGAGTCGCGCTGCGGCTCTGGAGTTGGGTATCCGGCGCCTGGCGCTCCCTCTCGCGGGAATCCGTGAGGGTCGCGTGTCCCGAGCCACGCGCTCCTGGGATGAGGAGACCGGGCTACCCCCGGGAAGCGTCACGGCTGCCGGTTCGCCGCTTGCGAAGCTCCAGATGGAGGCCGAAGCGTCGCCGGGCCGCATGGTCATCGACGCCGGCCTCAGCGCCCGCGCGGGGCGGCGCGGGGTGTGGGTGGCGGTGCCGCCCGACGACTCGCCGGTCCGGGCCCGCGAGGTTGTCGCCGGCCTGATCCACGAGCGAGCGCTCTCGGAGCACATCGATGAACCCGCGCGCTCCACCATCGGCGGTCTTGCGCTGCTGCTCGCGTGTCTGCTTGGCGAACCCATGCCCCGGGTTCCAATTGCCACCTGGACGCGACGGATGGCCGAGCTTCAGCCAGCGTTCGGAATCGCCGGCTGCATCCCCGAGTTCGACGGAGTCGGCGCGATCGACCCCCAGGCGGTCGCCGTCCTGGCGCCGTGCGCTGACGGGTTCGAGATCGAGGGAGACCGGCTCTGGCTCCGGATCGGAGCGGAATCCCGCGATGACGCAGCGGTGCGGGTGCTGCTCAGGCCAGGCGAGAGTCGGATCCCGCTGGGCTGACCATCGGCGTCGCCGGTGCTCGCAGCAGGAGTGACGTGATCGCGTTGAGCAGCGGGTGCGCGGCACGCTCGGTGGCCGAGGCGCCTGCCTCGTCGAGTGCCGCGTCCAGCCGGAGCAGGTCCGCTGCCAGGACGCGGACCGCGGCATGGATGATCGCCGGCGGGTCGCCGTTGGCTGCGGGCTCCCAGCCGTTGTCATCGGTCATCGGGACCATCTCCGGGGCGTACTCGATGCCGTCCGCCGCCCCGGTCAGGTACGCCGTTGCCCAGACGTCAAAGCCGAAGGCCTCCTGAGGGCGGATGCGCGCCGAGAGCCGTCTCAGTGGGTCTGGATCCCCGCCGAGGACCGTGGCCCGCTCAGCAAGCTGTAGGACGAGCACCCTCTGATACCTGGCCACCCAGTATCGAGAAATACCCGCTGTGAGAAGGCGGGAGAGCCGTACGTCGGCGATGCTCACGCGGGCCTGCGCGGTGCCCCCACCATCGGGAACCAGAACCTCGACATCACGGCGCACGTCCCACACGCCACCGAGGAGGCGAAGGATCGAAGTTGGACGCCAGACCTCCGCAGCTCGATCCCACCAATCGATCGGGACGTCACTGAACGAGCGCTCGGACGTGCTGGTCAGGAGCGCCTGGTGGAGTTCCTCGCGCGGACGCGCGGCGAGAAGCGACCAGCCTGCGGGAAATATGTGTGTGGCCATGGAGTTTGGGTGCTGAGATGTGGAGAAGAACGACTGCTGTATCGGCGCTGTGCCGTGACCTGGCGTGCAGTATGGCCCGGATTTCTTGGAAACGGGGTACTGCAGGCGACATATGTGGGGGCCGCTCGCCGGGCGCCGACGGCTGCCGCTTGGTTGCTAGGCTTCGGGAGGAGTCGGCATCCCTGCAGTCGGCCACCAGGGGTCGACATCGCCGTTCCACGTTTCCTCGCGGTGACGGGCTCGAACAACGGTCTTGATATTGCCGCGGACGTTGAAATCGCCGACCACCTCGCAGTAGCGAGGCTCAAGCAAGCCGACGAGGTCACTCAAGACGATGTTGACGACGTCCTCGTGGTAGACGTTCCGACTGCGGTAGCCGTTGATGTACAGCTTCAACGACTTCAATTCCACGCAGCGGGGACCGGGGACGTAGCGGATGTGCAGGGTTGCGAAGTCGGGAAACCCTGATATCGGGCAGAGGCACGTGAACTCCGGAATCGTGAACTGGATGGTGTACTCGCGATCCGGGGTGCGGTTCTCGAACGCCTCGAGTTTCGCCTCGCGGATCGCGCGCGCCCCGTAGAGATCCTCGCTCATGGCTGCGCCCCTCGCAAACGCGCGCGCACCGAGGCGAGCGGGATGGGTGCGAACTTCGTCTCACGGTCGAAGGTATCCACTCCCTCGAGTCGCTTGAGCGCGGTGACGAGCGCGTAGGTGAACGGCGTCGCGATCACCTCGTAGAGCACTTTCACGACCCAGACGTCGCGAATGATGGTGATCAGCACCGACCACGGCTGGACTCCCGCAAACGCCAGTGAGATGAACACGGCGCTGTCGACTCCCTGACCGATGACAGTTGATCCGATGGTTCGTGTCCAGAGGAAGCGGCCCCTGGTCGCGATCTTCAACCGAGCCAGCACGAAGGCGTTGAGGAACTCACCGAGCAGGTAGGCGGTGAGCGAGGCGAGCACGAGGCGCGGGCTCTCGCCGAGGACTCGCGCGTACGCGGCTTGGTCGGTGTAATGCGGATCCGCGGGGATGGCGATCGCGGCGGCGATGAAGAGCACCACGATGATGTTCGCGAGGAACCCGGTCCATATCACCATGCGCGCGACTCGATATCCCCACACCTCGGTGAGCACATCCCCGAAGAGATACGCGAGCGGAAAGATCACGATCGCCGCCGGCACGGAGAACGGTCCGACGCTGGCGATCTTGACAGCGAGGATGTTGGATGCGACGAGCGTCGCCACGAAGAGCGAGGAGATGGTGAGCAGCAATGGGCTCGGAGCGCGGTTCGGGGCGGGCTGAGACATGTGGAGCCGCACAGCGTAGAAGATCTCGCGGTGAGCAGACGCGGGCTGGCGCTCTTCATTGCGATGTGCGTGATCTGGGGAATCCCCTATCTGCTCATCAAGGTCGCGCTCGAGGGCCTTGGGCCGGTGGACCTCGTGTTCATCCGTCTTGCGCTCGGCGCTCTGCTGCTCGTTCCGATCGCGCTGAGCCGCGTCAAGGTCCGTCCCCTCCTCGGACGGTGGGGTTGGATCGCCGCCTACACCGTCATGGAGATAGGGATCCCGTGGGTGCTCCTCTCCGATGCGGAGCTGCGTATCTCGAGCTCGCTGTCGGGCCTCCTGGTGTCGACCGTGCCGCTCATCGGCGTCGGGATCGGCCTGCTGACCCGCAGCGGGGAGCGGCACGGCTGGCGCCGGATCCTCGGCCTCTGCATCGGGCTCGTGGGGGTCGGCGTGCTCGTCGGGTTCGATGTGTCCTCGTCCACGTTCGGCGCCATCGCCGAGGTGCTCGTGGTCGCGATCTGCTACGCCGTGGGTCCCTACATCATCAGCAGGAAGCTGAGCGACCTTCCCGCGCTCGGGGTGATCGCGAGCTCCCTGCTGCTCGCCGCGATCGCCTATGCGCCGGCGGCGATCATCCAGGTCCCGCACGCGTGGCCGTCGGGTCAGGCGAGCGCCGCGGTGATCACCCTCGGCGTTGTCTGCACGGCACTCGCGTTTCTGATCTTCTTCGCACTCATCCGCGAGATTGGTCCGGTTCGGTCGACCGTGATCACATATGTGAACCCTGCGGTGGCGGTGACGCTCGGGGTCCTCTTGCTGCACGAACGGCTCACCGGCGCCATCGCCGTCGGGTTCGTGCTCATCCTCTGCGGCTCGGTGCTCGCCGCGAGGGCCGCGCCGGCCCGGGCCTGACGGCCGTCAGGCGCCGGCTGTCACGTCCGCCATCGCCGGGGGGGAGGCCGGCTCGGCGCGAGTGATCAGGATCTGGCCATCACTGGCATCAACTTCGATGGTGTCGCCCTCGGTGAACCGTCCCTCGAGGATCGCCATCGCGATCGGGTCCTGAAGGCGGCGCTGGATCACACGCTTCAGCGGTCGGGCGCCGTACGTCGGGTCGTAGCCCTCTGCGGCGATCGCATCCATCGCGCTCTCGGTGACCTGGAGGTTGAGCTTGCGGGCAGCGAGCCGCTCACGGACGCCGCGCAGCTGGATCTCGACGATCGCCCGGATCTGCGAGCGGTCGAGCCGGGAGAACAGGATGATGTCGTCCACACGGTTCAGGAACTCGGGACGGAAACTCGTGCGCAGCTCTTCAAGGACGTCGTCGCGCACACGCTGCCACACCGCCGGGTCGGCGTCATGGGGAACTTCGGCGATGAGCTGCGAGCCGATGTTGCTCGTCATGATCACGACGCAGTTGCGGAAGTCGACGGTGCGTCCCTGCCCGTCGGTGAGGCGGCCATCCTCGAGAAGCTGCAGGAGGATGTTGAACACATCCGGGTGCGCCTTCTCGATCTCGTCGAGCAGGAGAACGCTGTACGGCCTGCGCCGCACGGCCTCGGTGAGCTGCCCGCCCTCCTCATAGCCGACGTAGCCCGGAGGAGCACCGACCAGTCGCGACACCGTGTGCTTCTCCATGTACTCGCTCATATCGAGGCGAATCATCGAACGCTCGTCATCGAAGAGCAGCTCGGCGAGCGCTCGCGCCAGCTCGGTCTTGCCCACGCCCGTCGGCCCCAGGAAGATGAAAGAGCCGATCGGACGGTTGGGGTCGGCGAGCCCTGCGCGACCGCGACGCACGGCGCTTGCGACGGCGTTGATCGCGTCATCCTGGCCGACGACCCGCTCGTGCAGGTCCTGCTCGATGCGCAGCAACTTCTGCATCTCGCCTTCGAGCATCTTGTTGAGCGGTACACCCGACCACCGCGAGACGACCTCGGCGACGTCCTCCTCGCCCACCTCTTCCTTGAGGAGCGGGTGGTCGCCCTGCAGCTCGCGAAGGCGAGCCTGTTCCTGCTCGAGGGCCCGTTGCAACTCGTTCAGCTGGCCGTAGCGGAGCTCGGCGGCGCGGCCGAAGTCACTCATCTGCTCGGCGCGATCGGCATCGTGGCGCACCTGCTCCATGCGTTCCTTGATCTCGCGAATCGCTTGCAGCGCGCCCTTTTCCTGCTCCCAGCGAACCCGCAACCCGCGTGCCCGCTCCTGGTGGTCGGCGAGCTCACGCTCGAGCCGCTCGAGCCGTTCCATCGAGGCCCTGTCGGACTCCTTGCGCAGCGCCTCACGTTCGATCTCGAGCTGGCGGATCTCGCGCTCGACAACGTCGAGCTCGGTCGGCATCGAGTCGATCTCGATGCGCAACTTCGACGCGGCCTCGTCGATCAGGTCGATCGCCTTGTCCGGAAGAAACCGATCGGTGATGTAGCGATTGCTCAGCACGGCGGCGGCGACGATGGCGGCATCGGTGATACGGACGCCGTGATGCACCTCGTACCTCTCTTTGAGACCACGCAGGATGCTGATGGTGTCCTCGACCGACGGCTGATCGACGATGATGGGCTGGAAGCGCCGCTCCAGGGCCGCGTCCTTCTCGATGTGCTTGCGATACTCGTCGAGCGTGGTGGCGCCGATGCAGCGCAGCTCGCCGCGCGCGAGTGCCGGCTTGAGCATGTTGCCCGCGTCCATGGCGCCTTCGGCGGCTCCGGCACCGACCAGCGTGTGCAGTTCGTCGATGAAGAGGATCACCCTCCCATCCGAGTTGGTGACCTCGAGGAGGACCGCCTTGAGCCGGTCCTCGAACTCGCCGCGATACTTGCTGCCGGCGACCATCGACCCGAGGTCGAGCGCGACCACGCGCTTGTCCTTCAGCCCCTCCGGCACGTCACCCGACGCGATCCGCTGGGCGAGCCCTTCTGCGATGGCGGTCTTGCCCACCCCGGGCTCGCCGATGAGCACCGGGTTGTTCTTGGTCCTGCGCGAAAGCACCTGGATGACGCGCCGGATCTCCTCGTCGCGGCCGATCACGGGGTCGAGCTTGCCGCTCCGCGCCGCCTCGGTCAGGTCGCGCCCGTACTTCTCGAGTGCCTGGTACTTCGCCTCTGGATTCGCATCGGTGACGCGTTGCGAACCGCGCACAGCCTCGAGTGTCGAGTACACGCGATCGCGGGTGACCCCGGCCTGCTGGAGCAGACGCCCTGCTTCGCCCTCGGGCTTGGCAACCAGCGCCAGCAGGAGGTGCTCCGTGGAGACGTACTCGTCCTTGAGACGGCTCATCTCGTCGAACGCCGTCATCAACACCGTGCGCAGCGCGTTGCTGACGCTGGGATCCGTGACGCCAACCTGCTTCGGCCGATTCTCGAGGGTGGCTTGCAGTCGCGCCGCCAGGGGCTCAGGCGCCACTTCCAACCGGCGGAGGAGCGTCGGCACCAGCCCGTCCTCCTGTTCCAGCAAGGCCAGCAGCAGATGCTCCGGTTCGACGGCCGGATGCTGCAGTTGCTGCGCCGCCTGCTGTGCGGCGGTCAGCGCTTCCTGGGAACGCTCTGTGAACCTATCCAGTCGCACGCCCTTTTTTGTACCCATGGGCTGCGCCGTCTAATCTTCCGCCATGCACGTCACCGTCCTCGGAAGTGGGAGCGCCTTCAGCGGCTGTGGCTGCAATGCCGGGTATCTCGTCGACCAACGTGTTCTGGTCGACTGTGGCGCGCCGGTCCCGGCCCTGGTTCGCCGTGCCGGGGCGTCAGTCCACGCCATCAGCCTGGTGCTGCTGACTCATTTCCACGCGGATCACAGCTTCGCGCTGCCGACGTTGCTCGGTGCCCGCGCCCTTGCCGACCCGGCGCCTCCCGGCACGCTGGTGATCGGCGGACCAGTCGGGACCAGGGAGTACGTGGCGCGCCTGCTCGGGGACGGCTACGGCTCGCATATCCGGCGCGAGGTCGACATCAACGTCGCCCCTGAATACCTGGTACTCCAGGACGGCACCGACGTCGAGGTCGCGGGCTATCGGGTCCAGAGCCATGCGGTGGTGCACAGCACCGGCCCGTCGCTCGCATACCGGATCACCGACGCACGCGGCGCCTCGGTCGGCTTCTCAGGCGACAGCGAACTGTGCGCCGGGCTCCGCCGATCGATCGCGGGATGCGACCTCTACGTCTGCGAGTGCACGGGATGGGACGGCCCGACCGCCGGTGGTCACCTCTGGCGTGACGAGGTCGCGAGCCTGATGGCCGAGAACCCGGACACGCGCTTTCTCCTCAGCCACCTGAGCGAGCGTCGCCCCCTCAAGGGCGCGCTCATCGCTCACGACATGCTCAGCCTGGAGATCGCCTCGGCCGCAACGTAGCCTGGAGCAGGGCTCGGCGCCAGATCCGCAGCGCCTGCGATCGTTCCGGCCCCGAGGCGCCCGCCTCGCTGAACTCAGCCCGTGCGGTGACAGTGGCGAGCTCGCCCAGCGCGGACCCGGCCCGCGGTCGAGCCCGGGCGAGCCGCGCCGCAAACGCCCTGTGCGTCTCAGCTTTTCGGCGGTCCACCCCCGCGATGAGGCCGAGCGTCTCGACTCGCCGCCAGGCCCCCGCCAGCGAGCGCGGGAGCAGCATCCAGAAGAGTGCGGCGGCGATCAGCACCACGACGCCGCCGAGCACCGCAAGCGAGATCACCACCGACATCGGAACCGTGCTCGGGGGCTTGGCAGTCGGGGTCACCTGCGGGTTGTTGCCAACAGCGCTGCCGGGCTTGACGGTCGGCACCGGCTTCGCAGTGGGTACCGGCGGCGGCGTACTGCTGGTCACGGCCTGCGTGCCCCGCGGGAACGGCTGATAGTCACCAAGGGCGGAGGGAGGCGTCGGCTCGAAGGGGATCCAGCCGTAGCTCGGGAAGTAGGCCTCGACCCAGCTGTGTGCGTCGCTCGTGGTCACCTCTTCCTGACGCTCGCCGGAACGCCCGCTCTGCGCGCGTACCGTCCCGGGGCCGTAGCCGCTCACGAGTCTCGTGGGGATCCCGAGACTTCGGAGCATCGACCCCATTGCTGAAGCGAAGTACTGGCAATAGCCCTTGTGGCTCTTCGTGAGGAAGTAGACGACGGGCCACACGCTGAGATCGGGATCCTGCGGCGGATTCAGCGTGTACTGGAAGAGCGCGGGGTTGCGCAGTTGCTGCTCGATCGCCAGGGCCTGGTCGTAGGGATCGCTCACGCCGACGGTCCATTGTCTGGCAAGCGTGCGAATCGTCTCCACACCCTTGGTGGCGTCGTCGTTCATCGCCGTGTACTGGCGGGTCCAGCTCGGGTAGTTGGTGCCCGCGGCTCGGAGCTGCGCCGCGGTTGCAGTCGAGATGTATGCGTTTGTCTGGATTGTGGTGCCGGCAACGATGTCCTGGTCGAGCACCACCTGATCGACGGTGAGCAGGCTGGTCGAACCGGCTGCGGTGGTCGTGCCGTACGCGATGCCGGGGAGGTTGCTCGAGGCCGGCTCCCCGGTGAACGGTGCGAGCGGAAGCTGACCGGTCGCGTTCGGTTGCAGGGTGAGCGTTGCCGCGACCGTCGCCTCGTTGTTTCCGATGCCGCCGTCCGCAGGGTTGAGGTCGCGGGGCAGCAGCCCCAGTGGATACTGGATCCCGTTCCACGTGGAACCTGCGTCGGTGTTCTCTCCGCTCTCCGGATTCCAGGTTCCTCGGTCGAACAGGGTGTCGTCCGCGACCCTGATGTAGACCGCCGCGTTGGTGCTGACCACGTACGTCATGGCGAGCTGCGGATGGCTCACCAGCGCCCCCCCCAGCGTCACCGACGGATTGAAGCCGATGGTGTCAACGCCTCCGACGACCGTGCGGCCGGCGCCCTTGCCGCTCGACCCGAAGCCGACACCCTTGGGGAACAGCTTCGTCGAGATGTCAGTGGTCGACACAGGTGGCAGCACGAGCGCCACGATCGTCAGCACCACCGCCGCACCGGCCGCGCTGCTACCGAATCGCCAGCCGAGACCGTCGAGCGCGGTGATTCGCGAGGCAGCCCAGCGGTCTCCGAGCCATCCAAGGTAGGCCGCCGCGACCACGCCGATCGCGAGCACGACCGCGATTGTCTCGGGCAGCGCAATCGGGTCGGGGTCTTGCGCGTTGACGACATTTGTGGCAAGAACAGAGAAGACAGGAATGACCGCAAGCACGCCCCGATGCTCGCGGAGCACCATCCATCCGAGCCAGTAGCCGCAGAGAAAGAGGATCGCGCACAACCCGACGGTGAAATCCCAGTCCTGTGTCGAGCTGAGACCAGTGATCAGCGCCTGCACGTAGTGCCCCGCGATGGCACTGAAGGTCTGGCCCGGGGCCGCGGGCATTGCTGCCAGCGTTGTCGGCACGATCGCGGCGAGCCCGAGGAAAGGCGCGGCGATCGCCGCCGCGATGCGCGGGGCTCGGGCCTGCGCGAGCAGGGCCGCCTCGATCACCGCCGTGACCGCAACCACGATCGCGCCCCCTCCACCATGGACCCAGTTCGCGGCGAGCACCGCCCACGCCGTCGCGGCGATCAATGCGATGCAGAGGACTGCGGCAATCTCGAAGCTGTAATTCCTGCCGGGGGTTCGTTCGCGTGCGCTGTCGCGAAGCTTGATGGTGCGGTCGACGTAGGCGTCCATGCCGTCAGCCGGTGGCCGAGGTGCGCTCGCCCGATCCGAGCACGTCACCGCGACGGATCACCCACCAGTCGAGGGCGAGACGCCAAGCAGCGGGGATGCGCAACGCCTGTCCCTTTGCTCCAAACGACGTCGGCTCGATGAAGATGCAGAGGTGGCGCTGGCCGCGGGTCGCGCTGTCGACCAGCGCTTCGACCCAGTCGCTCGACCGGTTGGGCGTGATCACCACCATGCCGCCGCGCCCGCGCCATCCATCGCCATGCCGTTTGATGGTTTCTTCGAGGCCGCGTACCCCGTCGTCGGTCGCGAGTGCGAGAAAGTCGAGGATGCGCAGCCGCTGCACCTCACCACGTCCGGCTCCGAAGCCGGTGCCGCCACGAGAGTTGGTGACGAGCCCGACAGCCTGGCCACGCCGGATTGCGCCGTGCACCACCGACGCACACGCCGAGATCGCGTACTCGGCCGACGACTCGATGCCCGAGCCCGCATGGATCCCGCGCTGAAGATCGAGGACGATGAGCAGATCGGCGCTCTGCCCCGTGTCGAATGTGCGGCTGATCAACCGGCCGGTCCGCGCCGTCGATGCCCAGTGGATCCTGCTCAGCCCATCGGTGGGAGCGTAATCGCGGATGGTCGACACGTCCGGCGGCACGTCCACCGGCTGGCCTCGATGCGCCTCGGCGACACCATTGCCACTCCATTGCGGCACGTTGTGCAACAGCGCGTGAATTGCCGGATAGACGATCACCTCATTCTCCGGCGCAACGCGGATGCGACGCGGGAACAGTCCGAAGGGATCGCCAAGACGCGCTTCGAGCGGGCCGAAACGGTGGACGCCACGGAGGTTGAACATTCCCCGCGCAGTCCAGGTGACGCTGCCCCCGGCAGCGAGCGCGAAGGCCCTTCCCGGCGCATAGCCGGGAAGCTTGGTGCCGTCACGAACCTCGCAGTAGGGGAGGCGAAGGCCGCTCTCGTTCTTGACGGTGAAGGTCTCCTCGAACGGCTCGCCCATCATGAAGGATCCCTGCGGCGACTCCCGGATGACGCGGAGCTTGCGTGCGAGCAGCCGGGACCAGATGTAGGCCACGACGAGGAGGAGGACGAGCACATACGCCAGCGTGTACGCAAGGCGAACGCCGGTGATCCCGGCGAAGAACGCGAGCACTGCCACACAGGCGATCAGCGGCACGCGCGCGTTCACGGCGCGCTCCAGACGCACGCCGGGATCCCGGTCACGCCAGACGCCGGCCCGTCATCGGCACCGACTCCGTCGCCAGCACCTCCTCCAGCACAGCTGAGGCGGTGAGGCCCCGCAGCTCCGCATTCGGACGGAGCATGACCCGGTGCTCGAGCACGTTCGCGGCGATGTCCTTGATGTCGTCGGGCAGCACGAAGTCACGGCCGGCGAGCGCAGCTCGAGCCTGTCCCGCATGGAGCAACCCGAGCGTGCCGCGTGGCGACGATCCGAGCGACACGTCGCGATGGTCGCGGGTCCGCCGGACGATGCGCACGCAGTACTCCTTGAGAGATGCGTCGCAGTAGATGTCTCTGCAGACCTCCTGGGCGGCCCTGATCTCCGTCGCGTCGGTGACAGGCTCGAGCGAGCCGAGGGGGCTTCCCGACTGGAAGCGGTCGAGCATCGCCGCCTCCTCGTCGGCGGGCAGGTATCCGAGCCGCAGCTTGAGCAGGAATCGGTCGACCTGCGCCTCCGGGAGCGGGAAGGTGCCACCCAGTTCGATCGGGTTCTGGGTCGCCAGCACCATGAACGGGTCCGGCAACGGATGGCTGGTGCCATCCACGGTCACCTGCCACTCCTCCATTGCCTCGAGCAGCGCCGATTGAGTTTTCGGCGTGGCTCGATTGATCTCGTCCGCAAGCAGGACCTGGGCGAAGATCGGCCCCTTTCGGAATTCAAAGGTCTGCGCCTGGGGGTTGTAGACGCTCACGCCGGTCACATCGCCCGGGAGCAGATCTGGCGTGAATTGGACCCGCTCGAAGCTGCACCCGCTGCTGCGTGCGAGTGCTTTGGCGAGGAGCGTCTTGCCGGTGCCCGGAACGTCCTCAATGAGAAGGTGACCGCGGCACAGAAGCCCTACGATGCAGAGTTCGATCTCCGCTTCCTTCCCAACGATGACCTTTCCGAGGCTCTCCTGCAGACGCCGAGCCATTGCCTGGACATCGACGTTCATTGTTGATCCTCGCGCCTTCTCAACCGGGCTGGTGAATCAGTTGACCTCGCCTGGAGTATACGATCGGTCGATACGCTCCCAGCATCACTCAGCGGGATGGCCCACACGACGCCTTCAAAGCGTTGTATAACTGCACCTTGGGATCCGCGCCCGGGTCTCCTTACGCTGACGGTCTGGAGGAGGAGGAATTGGCAGAGCGCGAGGAAGAGATCCTCACAACTGGCGAAGCGGCGGCACTCTGCGGTGTGTCCCGTTCGACGCTACGTCGCGCCGTCGCTCAGGGTCACTTGCGCGCCTGGCATACGCCCGGAAAGCACCTTCGATTCACGCGCGCCGCGTGCCTCGAGTTCGCCCAATCGCTGGGCCGGGTTGATCTCATCGGCCAGTCCTATCGCGAGGTCCCGATTTCGGGTCAGCCTGCGCAGGCGGGGGCCGTCGGGGCCTGACCTCCGGGCCTGTCTGGTGCGCCCAAGGTGCGCAGGGCTGGGGATCTATCGCTTTCCCGAGAGCAGGCCGCCGACCGAGCCGCCGAAGAGCGCGAGCAGATCGCCGCTGAACAGATTGCCCAGGTCCATGGGGCCGAGGTCGATCAGATGATGGCTGTTGGACGCGAGCGATGACGCGATGATCGACGACTCCTGGAAGAAGGTGTAGATCGCGCCGACGGCAATGAAGCCGATGGCGACCACGATGCCCTGGTACAGACCGGCACGGCCGGCGAGCTTCGCCGCGAGCCAGCCGCCGAAGATGACCGCAAGAAGCGTCGAAACCCCGACCACGCCACCATCGATGCTGCCCGACGAGCCGAAGGCTGCATTGGTGGCGATGAGTCCGACGTTGCTGAGCACCAGCAGGGCGATCTCTCCGACGAACAGCCCGAGCAGGCAGTGGCGCCACGAGATCGTATGACCTGAGTACGTCGCGGCCGGAGCGGGCGCGTGTCGCGTGCTCGCCGACGTCTGCCGACGCTTCGGCGACCGCGTCTCGGTGGACATCGCGTGGAGTATACGAATCTGTCGCCAGCCGGCCGCGATCGGTTTACACGCGAGCACGACACCTACGCTGCGCTCGCATGGCAACGTTGACTCGAGCCGCTCGGCCGTCTCTCCCGCCTGGGGCACCTCCGGTCCGCGGCGGTCCGCTCGCCTGGCTGTCCGACCCCCGCCGAGCGCTGCTCGGCGCAGTGCTGATCCTCACCGGTGCAGTCGGTCTGGACGCATTGAGCGACCCGGATGTCTGGTGGCACATCCGTCTCGGCGACTGGATCATCTCCCACCATCAGATCCCGGCTGGCGAGCTGTTCGCGTACACGGCGATGGGCAATCCGCTGGTGGCGCACGAATGGCTGTCCGAAACGATCTTCGCCGCCGTCGCCGCGGTGGGCGGACTCTTTGCCGTGACCGTGCTGATGGCTCTCGTCACCTGGAGCGCCATGATCGCCACTCTCCTGCGCGGCCGGTTGCGCGGTGCCGGGCCTGTGGTTCTCGCCATCGGGGTTGCGTTCGGCGCTCGTGTCGCCGAGCCTGTGCTGGGCACCCGCCCTCAGGTCTTCACCTTTGCGCTGGTCTGCTGGACGCTGCTGATCGCCGAGTCATACCTTCGGGTCGGCGGGCGGCGGCGATGGCTGCTGCCTCCGCTGTTCATCTTCTGGGCGAACATGCACGCCGGGTTCATCGCGGGAATCGGCTTTCTGGTCATCGTCGTCGTTGTCGAGGCGGTCAAGCGCCGCTGGTCGTTTGGTGCGGTCGCCCCCCGGCGGCGCATCAGCGGCCTCGCAACTGCCGTCGGCGTCTCCGCGCTCGCAGCATGCGTCAACCCATACGGCCCGAAACTCTTCCTGTTCGCCGCCACCACGGGGGCGGCCGAGCGGCAGAAGGGCATCATCGAGTGGCAGTCTCCGAACTTCGCCGACCCGGCGATGTGGGTGCTGCTTGCGCTGCTGGTGACCTTTGCCGCGCTCACGATCACGGTCCTGGCTCGCCGGTCGCTGCGCGGCAACTTCGAGCTTCGCGACGTCGTGCTGGCGGTAGTCGGTGCGGGGCTCGCGCTCACGTCGGTTCGCAACACGGCCATCTGCGTCGCGGTGATGATCCCGCCGTGGATGGCGATGACGGCCGCGGTGGTGAGATCGTTCGCGGCGCAGCGCGCACCTCGACGTCATCCGGCGCGGGCGGGAAGGAGGGTGCCGGTGATGGGCATCGCGCTCATCGCGGTCGGTGCGCTCGGTGTTGGCATCGTCGGCGAGCGAGTGGCACAGAGTGCCTCGCCCCAGGGAATCGCGGCCTCGTATCCCGCATGCGCGACATCGCTGCTCGCGAGAAGTCCGACGACGCAGCGCGTGTTCACCGCATATGGGACCGGCGGCTACGTGATCTACCGCCTCTGGCCGCACGCATCGGTGTACGAATATGGGGAATCCATCTCGCTCGGTACTCCGGTGTTCGACGATTACCTGCGCATCGCCGCCGGTGCCACGACGACGCCGACGGCGTTGCAATTGCTGACGTCGAGTGACACCACGGCCGTGCTCTACACCAAAGGCGCGCTCACCGATGAGCTCGACGCGACACCGGGATGGACGCTGGTCGCTGATGACCACGGGACGCTGCTGTACGTCAGCGGCGACGCGTCGTGGGCGTCGGGAGCTTCGTGTGCCACGTCGGTGCCGGGCTGATCGCTGCCGTCCGTAACGCTGCAGGAGTACGGTCCACGACCATGCGACTGATCGGCCTCACCGGGGGAATCGCAACCGGCAAGAGCACCGTCGGCCGGATGCTCGAGCAGCATGGCGCGGTCGTGGTCGACGCAGACGAGCTTGCCCGTGAGGCGGTGCGCCCCGGCGAGCCCACGCTGGACGAGGTGGCGGCACGATTCGGCGGGGACGTGATCCAGGCCGACGGCACGCTCGACCGCGCACGCCTGGGCAACGTCGTGTTCGCGGATCCGACCGCGCGCCGTGACCTCGAGCAGATCACGCATCCGCGGATCTTCGAGCTGACTCAGGAGCGTGTTGCAGCCGCGCTGGCGGGGACGGCCCCGCTCGTGGCCGTCGACATACCGCTCCTTTTCGAGAACGAGCGTGAAGCGATGTTCGAAGGAGTCCTGCTCGTCTACGCGCCGCGCGAGGTGCAGATCCGGAGGCTGCGCGAGCGCAACGGCCTCGACGAGACTGCCGCGTTGCAGCGGCTCGAAGCCCAGCTCCCCATCGACGAGAAGCGGAGGAAGGCAACGTGGATCATCGACAACGGTGGCGGTCTTGATGCGACGTCTCGCGCCGTCGACCGCTGGTGGGAAGACGCCGTCAGGTAGGCGAGCGAGGGGCGAGACCGTCGAGGAGCACCTCGAGCATCTGCGCCTCGTCGGCGGCGAATGCTGAAGCACCGTCGCGACGCAGCGTTCCAATCACATAACCGCTGAGCACCATCTCGGCCGCGCCGAAGACCACGTAGCTCGCGAGCTGGGGATCGACGCCGGCGGCCACCTCGCCGCGGTCGCGTGCGCTGCGGATGATCTGCTCGATGGCCTCGAAGGCCACCATGACCGTGCCGATGTCGTGGGACTCGAGGAATTCGTAGGAGCGCGTCACCTCGTTGATCATCACGGTCATCAGGTCGGGTTCGCGCCGGTAGACCTCGACCCAGAAGTGCACGAGGCGTCGCATCTGTTCACGGAAGCCGATCTCCATGCTCCCCACGTCGTTGAGATAGGTGACGTATTGCGCCCAGCGCTCCGTGAAGATCGCCGCGAGGATGTCCTCCTTGTTGTGGAAGTAGTGGTAGACGAGCCCGTACGCGATGCCGGCCTGCTCGGCGATGTCGGCGACCTTCGCGCCGTGAAAGCCGGAGCGGGCGAACACCTCGATGGCGGCGGCGACGATGCGTTCTCGGGTCTGCGCGCTCCGGGTGGTGCGAGGAGCGTGGCGCGGACGCTGTGCCACCTCGCCGGCCTCGCTCATCTGATCGCCCCTGACGCGCGCAGTGTCGAAAGCTCTTCGGGGTCGAGGCCGGCCTCGGCGAGCACCTCATGCGTATGCTCGCCGTATCCGGGCGCGGCGCGGCGATAGGCGGCCGGGGTGCCCATGAGCCGAATGGGGAAACCCGTCTGAGCCGTCGGTCTTCCCTCACCGGCGTCGAGACGCATCCCGCGGCTGCGGACCTGCGGGTGCTCGAAGGTCTCTCCGACGTCGAGCACCGGCTCGACGCAGACGTCATGTCCCGCAAGCGCCTGCTCCCACTGCGCGCGCGTCCGGGTGCGCAGCACCGCCTCGACGGCCGTGATCACGCGACGCCCCTCGTCGCCGTCGACGAGGCCGCTGCCGGCGAGCTCGGGCACGCCGATGACCTCGACGAACTCACGCCAGAACTTCGGCTCCAGCGCACCGACCGACAGGTACCCGTCGGCGCAGGCATAGATGCGATAGCACGGAAAGCGCCCGGTCAGCATGCCGTCGCCCGGCACCGGCACCGACCCGGTCGCAAAGAGTTGCGAGGCATGCACCCCGGTCCAGCTGATCAGACCGTCGACCATCGAGACGTCGCAGTGCTGCCCCTGCCCGGTGCGAGCGGCGTGGTGGAGCGCGACCATGATCGCGAGGGCGGCATCCAGCGCGCCGCCGCCGAGGTCTCCCACCTGCAGACCAGGCATCACCGGACCATCGGCGGCATCACCACCGAGCAGGAGCACCCCCGCCACCGCCGCGTAGTTGAGGTCATGCCCCGCACGCTCACGAAACGGTCCATCCTGGCCATAACCGCTGATGCTGCAGAGCACGAGCTTGGGATTGGCCTCGTGAAGCGTTGCGAACCCCAGTCCGAGACGATCCATCACCCCCGGGCGAAAGCTCTCGACGACCACGTCCGCAGTGGCGGCGAGGCGGAGAAACGCCTCACGCCCGAGGGCATTCTTGAGGTCGATCGCCAGCGAACGCTTGTTGCGATTCAGCGGGTGGAACATCGCGGAGTACTCGTCGACGAGCGGCGGCATCCAGCGCATGTAGTCGCCGCCGGCGGTGTCCTCAACCTTGACGACGTCTGCGCCGAAGTCCGCGAGCATCAGTGTGCAGAACGGACCCGGGAGCAATCTGGTCAGGTCGAGGACTCGAACGTCGTCGAGTGCCGGCATCGTCGCGCGAGTGTAGCAATCACTCCACGCGCTCGATTCGCTCAATCCCTGTGGTAGATTCGCGCACAGGGTTGTCGTGATGAGCAACGTGAACGTCCTGATGAGTGAGGCTCGCTGATGGACGAGCTGGTCATCAAGGTGCCCGCGCCCTTCAGCGGCATTGAGGATCTTGGATTCTCGGCGCGCTACCCGGCACAGGAGCGCAGCGAGCCGCTCCGCGACGTCCCCTTGTTTGTGGAAGGACCGGCCGGTCCGATGCAGCTGCTCGTGGAGCGCCTGGCACTCTTCGCCGACAAGGACCGGATCGTCGGGTCGCACGCGGCTGACGACCAGTACTCCTGGACCTCTCCCGTACAGCTGACCGACGAGGTCTGCGTGCTGGCATTCCAGGATCGAAGCATGCGCGCGGGTGAGACGCTGCTCGAATCCGCCGACACCGCCCAGGCCGTCCGCGGGTATATCTGGAATCTTGTACGCCCGATGGCGTTCACCTTTCTCCGCGACTGCGTGCGTATCGGCGGGCTGCGCCTCTCGGAGCGGATCGCCGTGGTCATCGATACCGGGCACGCGCCGTCAGTCGACATCGAGCTGCAGCGCTCTTCGATCACTCCCGAGAACGGCAACAGGCTGCTCTTCGCGCTCTGATGCGCTCGGCGCTCAGGTTTTGGGCGAGGGCGTCGGGGTCCCGGTCGGCAGTGGAGTGGAGTTCGGCGGGGTGGTGGGAACAGGCGTCGGTGTCGCCGTCGGCACGGGCGTGGGGGTTGCGCCCACGGCAGTCGGGCTGGTCTTGGGGGTCGGAGTCGGGGCCGCTGTCGGTGGGAGGGGCGGCGTCGGGCAGCCCTGCAACTGTGGATTGAACGGGGCCGTTGTCGCGGTGGGCGTGGGGACCGGCGTCGGGGTCGCCGTCGGCGTCGGCCTGCCGCTCACGGTGGGCTTGGGCGTCGCCGTCGGCGCTGGCGTCGGCGTGACCACGTAGGGCGTGTAGGTCGGGCATGGAGGCGCGGACACCAGCGGCGTCGCGTGGGAGGCGGATACCCCCAGCGAGATCGCGACGGCGATGGCTCCCACCAGGATCGTGACCACAAACGTCACCGCACCCCACTCCCGCCGCAGTGCGTCCATCAAGCCCAACTTCCGTCGATGCTGAGCACGGCGTTGCGGAACTCCGGGTGATGGCGCGCCAGGCGCATGTTGGTGGCCAGCCAGCCGGCCGGCGTTCCGACGTCGAGCAGCTCACCCTCGAACTCGAGACCCCAGACCTCGCCTGTCCCGAGCATGCGCCCGATCGCATCGGTGAGCTGGATCTCGCCGAGCGCGCCAGGCTCGGTCTCGCGAAGCGCAGGAAAGATCGCCGGGGTCAGCACGTATCTGCCCATCACCGCGAGGTCGCTCTTCGCCTCGGCGGCCGGCGGCTTCTCGACAAGACCCGTCACCCGGTGCAGCTTGCCACGCGACTCGGCGATCTCGGCGCATCCGTATCTCGAAATCTGATCCGTGGGGACTCGCATCAGAGCAAGGATGGACGTCCCGAGCTCCTCATGCGCGTTCCAGAGCTGACGCAGGATTGGCGGTTCGGCCAGGGAGAGGTCGTCCGGGAGCATGCAGAGGAAGGTCCGGTCTCCAACTGCGCCGGCAGCACACAGCACCGCGTCACCGAGTCCGCGAGGCGAAGCCTGACGGGCCACCGTCACCCGGCACAGATTCCCGGCCCGGCGCACGGCCTCCAGCTCCGCGAACTTGCCTCGCTCCTCGAGCAGCCGCTCGAGCGGGGGATCGGGACGCAGATGTGCCGCGAGTGCCTCCTTCCCCTCGGCGAGCACGAGCACGACCTCGTCGACGCCTGATGCGACCGCCTCCTCCACCGCCCACTGGATCACAGGGCGATCGAGAACCGGGAGCAACTCTTTGGGGAGCTCCTTGGTGGCAGGGAGAAAGCGCGTCCCCAGGCCCGCGGCCGGGATCACGCATGGTCGCGAGTCCACGGCGCCGCATTGTCGCCCGTCGGGACCGAGCCGTGCTCCCCGTTACCCTTGCGCGATATGGCTGACACCCGGACGCTGCTACTCCAGGCGGTGCGGCGCGCCCTCGACGACTCGGGCGTGGATCCCTCCTTCGAGGTCGTGGTCGAGCGCTCGGCCCGCCCGGAGTTTGGTGACTGGTCGACGCCTGCGCCGCTGGGGCTGGCCCGAGTGCTGCGGCGCGCGCCGCTGGCGATCGCAGAGGACCTCGCCGCGCGCCTCGAAGCCGCACATGTACCCCGGGTGCGCGCCTGGACAGTGACCCCGCCGGGATACGTCAACGCCCACCTCGATGACCGCAGCTGGGCCGAGGCAGTGCTCGAGTCCGCCGGGGTCCTCGGGACCACGGGCGCCGTCGACGTGCCGGCAGAAGCCACCGGCGGCGCCGGGAAGACGCTCGTTGAGCACACTGCAACCAACCCGAACAAGGCCGCGCACATCGGCCACCTGCGCAACGCGTGCATCGGGGACACGGTCGCCCGCGTCCTCCGGCGCACCGGCCACGCCGTCGAGGTGAATAACTACATCGACGACACCGGGGTCCAGGTCGCAGACGTCGTGGTGGGCATTCGCGAGCTGGGCATCGAACCTATGCCTGGCGAGCCCTTCGATCAGTACTGCTCGCGCGTGTACATCGCGGTGTCCGCCCGCTACGAGACCGACACCGAGCTCCTCGAGCGTCGACGCGCCGTGCTGCGCGACGTGGAGGCAGGAGGCAACGAGACAGCCGCGTTCGTGAAGGATCTCGCGCGCCGGATCGTCAACGCGCATCTCGCCACGATGCGCCGGTTCGACATCTCCTACGACCTGCTGACCTGGGAGTCCGACATCATCGCGCTGGGCTTCTGGCGTCAGGCTTTCGAGTTGCTTCGCGAGGCAGGTGCGATCGTGCTCGTCGAGACCGGCAAGCTCGCCGGCTGCTGGGTCATGCCGGCTGACACGGCGGACGACGAGGGTGATGATGACACCAAGGTTCTGGTCAAATCTGACGGTATCGCCACGTACACGGCGAAGGATATCGCTTATCAGCTCTGGAAATTCGGCTTGCTCGGGCGCGACTTCTCCTACAT
This sequence comes from Candidatus Dormibacteria bacterium, assembly GCA_044450385.1. Lineage (GTDB taxonomy): Bacteria > Chloroflexota > Dormibacteria > Aeolococcales > Aeolococcaceae > Palsa-851. The sequence continues at coordinate 21,399 of JBIOIZ010000015.1, read as the reverse complement.
GCGCTGGGAGGATGACCCGACGTTGGTGACCACGACGTCGCAGCCGCAACCCGGAGGTCCTCCCGCACATTTCGGTCATGCCCAGCGGGTGATCAATGTCATCGATGCGCGTCAGGCATATCCGCAGCGAGTGGTGCAGCGCGCATTGCGACGCTTGCACCATGAGCGCGAGGCGGACAACTCCATCCACCTGAGCTACGAGGTCGTGGCGCTGACACCGGCGGCAGCCGCCGAGCTTGGCGTCGAGATCGAGGAGGGCCGGGAAAGCGTGGCGTTGAGCGGCCGGCGCGGCATCGAGGTTCGCGCCGACGACCTGCTCGACCGGGCGATCGCGCGGCTCAGCGCCAACGCTCGCGACGCCGCCAGCGCAACCGTGGTCGCCGCAGGAGCCGTCCGCTACTACCTGCTCAAGTTCTCACTGAATCAGATCATCGCCTTCGACTTCGATGAGGCGCTGCGCGTCACGGGTGACACCGGCGTGTACCTGCAGTACGCGCACGCGCGGGCCGCGGGCATCCTGCGAAAGGTCACCGACGGCGCTGAGCCGGTTGCGTCGTCCGCCGAACTGCACCCCGCGGAGCGCGAGCTTCTCCACAGCATCGAGGCATACGGAAGGGCCCTCACCGAGACTGCGGTCGCGCTCTCGCCGTCACTGCTCACGACGTACGCGTTCGGTCTTGCATCGGCATTCAGCGACTTCTACGAGCACACGCCGTCGATCGTGCGCGAGGAGGACTCCCAGGTGCGACGGTTCCGGCGCGGGCTGGTCGCGGCCGCACGGCTCACGCTTGCCGATGCGCTGCACACCCTTGGGATGGCCGCCCCCGACCAGGTCTGAGCCGGGGGGCAAGGTCCGGGGCGCTGGTATGATCCGGGGCCTTCGGGCCCCGTTCGTCTAGTGGCCCAGGACACCGCCCTCTCAAGGCGGAGACCATCGGTTCGAATCCGATACGGGGTACGACTCGCCGGCGCGCTTGCAGATGGATCGGCCGCGGGCGCGATGCAGATCAGCGCGGCCCGCTCGCCTGGGACGGCGTGACATCCGCGACCACGGGGGTCTCCTCGGGCGGTCGCAGAGCTCGGAAGAGGATGTAGAGCGCGAGGTCGTAGGTGACCTTCAGCGCTCCGCCGACGAAGAACGGAATGCTCGCGAGGCCGGCGACTCCGATGAGCGGAGTCGACAGCAGCGGTGCCGGAGCCGCCGAGAGTGTCCGTGCGATACCGGTGACGCCGCCGGCAGCTGAGCGTTCGTCGGGGTCGACCACGGCGAGCAGATATGACTGCCGAGCAGGGATGTCCATCTGGTTGACGCTGAACCGAGCAAACAGGACAAGCGCCGCCAGTGTCAGGTTGGGCATGAGCGGGAGGGCGATGATCAAAACGTTCCCGGGAAGGTGCGTGAAAACCATGGTGCGAATCAGCCCGATGCGCTTGGCAAGACCGGCGGCAACCAGCGCGGACAGGCCGGCGAGGACATTGGCGACAAAGAAGAGAACGCCCAGCAGCACCGGCTGCGCTCCGTATCGCAGCGTGAACCAGTACGCCACCAGGCTCTGCGCAACGAGGGCCCCACCAAAAGCGTCGAGGCCAAACAACCCGGAGAGCTTGAATACCGTTGCGCGCGATCGATGGAGCCCAAGGCGGCCACCAATGGTGGACAGGCCGGCCGCCTCGAGCTCGATTGCCGGTGAGAGCAGCCGGAACCCGATCCACAGCAACACGCCGACCAACGCATACCCCAGAACCACCGCTCGATCGCTGTCGATCGGCGACGCGCCGATGGCGCGCAGCCCGCTCACCAGCGACCCCGCGGCAAGGGCGCCCAGCGCCACGGCGAACGAGCCCACCAGGCTGTACCACGCAAACACCCGAGTCCGTTCCCGGTCAGGCAGGAGATGGCTCAACGAAGCCTGCTCCACGGCGATGAACGGTCCCACCTCGCTGCCACTGACGCTGATGACCCCGATGGTGGCGGCCACGAGGAGTACCCAGAAGTTGCCCGACAGCGTGAAGGCGATACCGGCGCCGGCCATCAGGAGCGCCCCCATCTGGAGGACGCGTCTCCGTCCCAAGGCGTCAGCGTGCGTCGTCAGCCACAGGCTGATCGCCGCATCGCCGACCAGCGTGAGGGTGAGCAACAGGCCGATACGCAGACCGTCGAAGCCCAGTGCTGCGAGGTAGATCACGAGGATCACGGAGACGAAGCCATAGGCAAACATCCGCGCCGTACGTGCAGCGAAGAGCACTCTGGCGTCGCGGTTGAGAATTGCGAGAGGGCTGTGAGTCATCGGACCGCACGCGGTCGCCGCTCACCCGGCTCGGGAACGCAAGGCCGGATTTCCAACGACCTACCCGGCCTCGAGCGTATCCGTCACGGCTGTTGCGGTCGTCAGGTCACGGAGCCACTGCCGCGTCAGCGCCGTCGCGTCATCGATCTCGATCCGGGTGAAGTTGACGACGTCCCCGGGGAGAGCCTGCGCGAGCATCGACAGATCCGGGCGGATGACCACGGCGATCTTCGCGTACCCACCGAGCGTCTGCCGCGCCGGCAGCAGCACGATTGGCTGACCGCCCGGGGGGATCTGGACCGAGCCCGCAGGCTGGCCTTCGGAGAGGATCTGCGGAGGCGAGGCGACCACCGTGCCGTCGAGGCGCAGCCCCATGCTGTTGGAATCCTGGTGCACAAGATAGGACCGGGTGACGAACGCCTGGTGCTCGCGGTCGCTGAACAGTGCCGCTTCAGGGCCGAGAACAAAGCGGACCTCGATGGACACCCGCCGTTCGGGGCGCCACGGCTCGCGAATGCCACGTCGCCTCATCGGATCCGCGGGAGCGATGTCGAACTCATCGCCCCGCTGGATCGGCCTCCCATGATGGCCGCCAAAGCCCGCGACCAGGTCTGTCGATCGAGAGTTGAGTGCGAGCGGCACGCTGACGCCGCCGCGAATGCCGATGTACGCGCGCGCCCCACCGGTACGTGCGACGTCGACGACGTCTCCAGGCGCCAGCGTCAACGTGCAGTTGCTGTCCGTTGCGACGTCGTTCACCGTGATTGCGGGATCGCATCCGACGACGCTCACCTGAGCCGGGCCTGTGAACTGGAGTCGGGGTCCCAGGATGGTCGACTCCAGAACCGCGGCATCCGGATCATTGCCGACGAGGTGATTCGCCAGTCGGGCACAGCGTTCGTCGGACGCGCCCGCAACGCCGAAGCCGATGTGTTGGAAACCGTGCCGGCCACGGTCCTGGACCGTTGTTCGCGGACCGGGTCGCAGCACGCGAACGGTGTCGACCACGTCGGTACCGGTCCCGCCTACTCGCGACCAGCGTCGGCAGAGAACCCGCGGGGGTCTCTGGGCACAAACCGCACACGGCGGCCGGGCATCAGCAGGAATTGAGGCTCCGGTCCTGAAAGATCGACCATGCGGTCTGGTGTCCTCCCGATCAGGCGCCACCCACCGGGACTCTCAACCGGGTACACGCCGGTCTGCCGCCCCGCCACGCCAACAGCACCAGCTGGCACCCTGGTCCGCGGGCGAGCCAGACGCGGCACCGCGATGCGCTCGTCAACAACTCCCAGGAAGGGAAAGCCGGGCGTGAATCCGAGAAAGAACACCTCGTATTCGCTCGACGAGTGAATGTCAACGACGTCGGCTTCCGACATGCCGCAGTCCGCTGCCACCTGGGCGAGATCCGGTCCATAGTCGCCGCCGTAGAACACGCTGACCTCGATGACCGGCTCCGGGTCCGCATACGGCAGCTCAGTGAGATTGATGTCCTCAACGATGCGTTGCACCTCGCTCAATGTCGCGTGCTGGACGTCGAATTCGATGTAGAGCGAGACGTATCCGGGTACGACATCCGTGATCTCGGGCCGTCGAAGGGCACGCAGTGCGGATGCGAATGCCTGAACGGTCCTGCTGGTGCCCAGGTCGATCTCGGTTCCGAACCTGACGTAGGCGCCGCATTCCCCGGCGGCGATGATGTCGCGGATCACGAAGCCGCGTTGAGCACCGTTCGCATGCTGCCCAACCCGATGCCGCGACCGGCGAGCGCCGAGCGCACCTCTGTCAGGATCTCCACCGCGTTCGGATTGTCTCCATGAACGCAGATCGTGTGGACCTGGATCGGGAGGGTCGCGCCGTCGATGGTTTCGACTGTCCCGTCATCGATCATCTGCACGGCACGCTCGGCGGCACGCGCCGGATCGTGAATCACCGAACCCGGCAGCCGGCGCGATGCCAGCCTGCCGTCAGCTGTATACGCCCTGTCGGCGAACCCTTCGAGGGCTACCTGAAGGCCGGCGTCGCGGCCGGCCTGCGCCAGACACGACCCGAAGGGGGCGACAAAGACGAGGTTGGTGTCATAGCTGGCCACGGCGGCTGCAATCGCGTTCGCAATCGCCGGATCCCCAACGGCAACGTTGTACAGCGCCCCGTGGGCTTTGACGTGCTCGAGCGCGACGCTGTGGCGGCGGCAGAAGCCACTCAGAGCACCGATCTGGAACACAACGTCGGTTTCAACCTCGCGTGGAGTGGCGTCGAGGACTCGCCTCCCGAATCCGACCAGGTCCGGGAAGCCAGGGTGCGCGCCGATCGAAATGCCGGAGTCGCGGCTCAGTCGCACGGTGTCATCCATGATCCGCGGATCGCCGGCGTGCATCGCGCAGGCCACGTTCGCCGACGTGATGAGCTTCATCACCTGAGCGTCGGTGCCGAGCGTGTAGGCGCCGAAGCTTTCACCCAGATCCGCGTTGAGATCGACCATCCGGCCGTCGGCCACGTGATACCTCCTCGTTCAGCGCCGCCCCGTCCCGGGTCGCGCGCACATCGGATCGATTGACCGCTGTTCGTGTCGTAAGCTCGGGCGTCGCGGCGATGATCCCACCATCGCCGGGGACGGCGGCTCGGGTCACGGCACGCATCCGAGACGTAACAAGATGGATGCACCGGTCGTGATCGACGCGGAAAGGCGACTAGGCTGGGGTCCTGGCACTGGTTGTGGGTGCCGAGGAGTTAACGACAATGGACAAGCTGAAGCCGTGGCAGCGGCTCTCCAGGAAGCAGTCGGGCGACGCCGGGTCGGCCGACGGCGACCACCACGGGCTGGGCAAGTGCCTGGACGGGGAATGCTCGAAGCCTGCCACATGCCGTTGCACCTACGTCGATCGCCGTCAGGTGAAGTGCGGCACGACCTGGTGTGACGAACACAGCCGGATCGTCCTTGGGCTCCCCTACTGCCGCCGCCACGCGACGGTGGCTCCATCGCTCTCGAACGGCTTCTTCACCCATATGCTTCCCGACGTTGAGAACCGCGCACCTTCCCTCGCCACCTGGGTTGGCGGGGAGCTGGACACCGCCGTCCGGATTGCGCTGACGGCTGATGCTCCCCACAAGGACGCGTACGTCGTCAGCGGCGCGGTGCGTCCGGTGCGGGTGCCGGGAAGCACGATGCCCGTCTGGCTTCGGTCCTGGACCCTGGTCGACAGCACGGGCGTCCTGCAGCACGTGTCCATCGAGGTCGACGAAGAGGATGATCGCGCAGTGGTGGTCCGCGTCGCAGGCGAGCCCATGGGCCGCCATCAACCCCCGTGGATCGGCCGCCCCCGCAACGAGACGATCGCGCCTGAGCTCGACGCGGCCGCACGTCAGGCTTTCCGCATCACCGTGATGCACGACATCGAGCTTGGGTTGCTCGGTGCGCGCATGGAAGTCGCTTCCTGAGCTGACCGGCGTCAGGGCATGGGATCGTCGCGGCGGTATGCTTACGCTGCATGTTCGCAACGACGGCTCCCGGCCTCTCGATAGTGATCGGCCTCCCGGTCGCGTTCGTGCTGCTCTCGGCGGGAGCGTGTCTGGGCCTGTTCATTCTCTGGACTCGCGCCCGCTCCTAGCGAGGCTTCAGGCCAGGGACACCAGCTCGACGTCGATCACCAGGGTGGCGTTGGCCGGCACGTTCGCAGACGAGTTTCCAGTCGCTCCAAACCCCAGCGCGGGCGGAACTACCAAATGACGCGTCCCCCCGACCCGCATCCCGGGAACCCCCACTCTCCAGAACTGGAGCGTGGTCGGACTGGCCAGCTGGAGCGCATTGGTCGGCTGGTTTGCGCCCCGGGTGGTGATGACCAGCTTTCCCGTGGAAAGCCAGACGGTGAACTGGACGTTCACGTTGGACGTGGGCGTGGCGCGGGCGCCGCAGCCAATGCTGAGATCGGCGTATTGCAGTCCTGAGGCGCCGGGAGTGAGCGGCACCTGGGTGGCGAAGGAGTCCGAAGCCGAGACGGGCCGGGGCGTGGAGCACGTCGGCGGAGGCGGGGTGATCTGACTGCTCACAGTCACCAGGGTGCCGCAGCCGCTGAGCATCACAAGCGCCGTCGCGGCGACGGCGCCGGCGAGACGCATGCGGAGGTTACCGAGATATTGGGGCATCGGCGGCAAATCGTACCCCGACGCCGCGTACAATCGAATGCAGCCCATCCCTCAAGGAGTCCCACTCAGTCATGGCAAACACGATCAAGGAATCCAAGGGTGTCGCCTCTCAGCGCGACATCCTCACGCACGTCCGCTGCCCGATCTGCAACAACCTCATGCGTCAGAACGAGATCGGGGTGGAGATCGCCTTCCGGCACAGCCGCCGTCCCGGAGAGCCGCGCCGCGAGCGGATCATCAAGCACACCAAGAACTGCAAAGCCGCGTAGTGCTGCGCTGATGCGGGCGCGGATCAGCTTGTGATGGCCGTCGAAGTCCCGCTGTTTCCACTCGGGACCGTGCTCTTCCCGCACATGCCGATGTCGCTCCACATCTTCGAGGAGCGCTACAAGACGATGATGCGCGACTGCCGCAGGGAATCGACCACGTTCGGCATCGTCGCGATCCGCTCGGGCCAGGAGACGGGTGGCGGCGCCATCCCCTACGAGGTCGGCACCCTGGCACAGCTCGACGAGGTCGAAGAGCTCGCCGACGGCGGGTACAACCTCGTGGTCATCGGAGCGTCTCGCTTCCACATCGACGGCTTGTCACATCGACGGCCGTATCTCGTCGGGTCGGTCCACTACCTCCAGGACACTCCGGCCCCGGCCGATGACACCGAGCGTCTCGCGGCCGCGGTGACCACCGCGTTTCGCGGCTACACCGGCCAGCTCCGCGGGATAGGGCAGGAGGATCGGTTCGAATTCGGCCTGCCCTCGGACCCGGAGTTGCTCTCCTATCTCGTGGCCGCGGCGATGCAGGTCGAGACCGCCCAGCGCCAGCGCCTGCTCGAGATCGACGGCACCTCGGAGCGGCTCGCAGCCTGCCTGCGACTGCTGAGGCGCGAGGCGGCCCTGCTCGACCGCATGCTGGTTCGGTCGAAGGACCACGCCGGCACCTCCAGCCTGAACTGACTTGCAGCCTGAACTGACTTGAGCGTCGCGGAGCGGTTCTCGCTCGACGGGCGCGTCGCGCTGGTCACCGGTGGAAGCCGTGGGATCGGTCTGGCCATCGCCACCGCACTGGCCGAGGCGGGGGCGACGGTGGCCGTCAACGCGCGTCATGCCGAGGCCTGCGAGGCCGCCGCTGAGCAGGTCGTCGCTGCCGGCGGTCGAGCACTAGCCGTGCCCGGGCACGTGGGCGACGCCGCAACCTGCGAGGCGCTGGTGGCTGAGGTGGTGCGCCAGGCTGGACGCCTCGACGTGCTGGTCAACAACGCCGCAACCAACCCGCAATACGGACCAATCCTCGACGCGGACGAGGGAGCGATCAACAAGATCTGGGAAGTCAACGTCATGGGTCCGATCCGGCTCACCCGCCACGCGGTCAACGCGTGGATGCGCGACCACGGGGGCAGCGTCATCAACATGGCGTCGGTGGCCGGGATACGGCCGGAGGCTCTCACGGGTGCGTACAACGCGAGCAAGGCCGCGCTCATCACGCTCACGCGGACGCTGTCCCGCGAACTCGGGCCACTCGCGATCCGAGTCAACGCAATTGCCCCGGGCCTTGTCGAGACGAAGCTGGCGCGCTACCTCGTGGAAACGCCAGAGATCCACGATCACATCCTTGCCCAGACCGCACTCGGCCGCCACGCCGTTCCCGATGAGATCGCGGGTGCAGCGCTGTTCCTCGCGTCCGACGCGGCGTCGTTCGTCACGGGCTCGGTCCTCGTCGTCGACGGTGGCTGGACCGCCTAGCGAAACGTGTCCCCGCTGCGAATGGCAGAATCGCGATGAGGCGAAGTGGGTACTTGGAGGGTGCCGGCGATGGCGAATGACCAGGGTCTCGGCTTCACGCTGAGCCGGCGGGCCCAGCTCAACCCGGACAGCATCGCGCTCATCTTCCGAGACGAGCGGTGGACATACGCCGAACTCAACCGGCTCACCAACAGGGTGGCGCACGGTCTCCATGCACTCGGCGTGAACCCTGGCGATCGCGTCGGATTCCTCGGACTCAACCACCCTCGATTCTTCTTCACGCTGTTTGCCGCCGCGAAGCTCGACGCCATTTTCGTACCGCTCAATTTCCGGCTGACTGGTCCCGAGCTCAGCTTCATCATTCGCGATGCGGGGCTGCACACCCTGGTGTATGAGGAGGCGTTTACCGCAATCGTCGATTCGATCCGCGGTGAACTGGGCGTGAGCGAATATGTCTGCGCGGTCGACCAGAGCGGTGCGCGCGGCTTCGACTCGCTCGTCCATGATCAGCGCGACACCGATCTCGACTACTCGGTTGCGATGAGCGATGTCGCGCTGATCATGTACACATCGGGAACGACCGGCCGGCCGAAGGGCGCGATGCTCACGCATGGCAACATCATCTGGAACAACATCAACGCGATGCTCGCCGACGATGGAACGTCCCAGGAGATCTCACTCGTGGTCGCGCCCCTGTTCCACATCGGCGGACTGAATGTCACACCACTGCTGTCCTTCATCAGAGGTGCGACGGTCGTGATGGAGCAGATGTTTGAGCCCGGTATGGTGCTCGAGAACATCGAGCATTTCCGTGTCACGTCGATGTTCGGCGTGCCCGCCATGTACCTGTTCATGGCGCAGCATCCGGACTTCGCGACGCGCGATCTGAGCAGCATCCGTGTTCTCTCGTGCGGCGGCGCGCCGGTTCCCGAGGCGCTGATAAAGCTATACGGGGCACGCGGACTCCCCTTCAACCAGGGGTACGGGCTCACTGAGACCTCGCCGTTCGCGTCGTTCCTGCCCTCGTCGATGGCAACCGAAAAGCTCGGCTCCGCAGGCATCGCACCGTTCTTCACCGACGTCAAGATCGTCGATGACAACGGTCATGACGTTCCCGATGGCGAGCGCGGCGAGATCGTCGTCCGTGGCCCCAACGTGATGAAGGGTTACTGGAACCGTCCAGACGCCACCGCCGAGGTGCTCGTCGACGGCTGGTTCCACACCGGCGACGTCGGTGTTCGCGATGCCGACGGCTACTTCTACATCGTCGATCGCAAGAAGGACATGATCATCACGGGCGGCGAGAACGTGTACCCTGCTGAGGTCGAGGACGCCCTGTATCAGCACCCCGGCGTCAAGGAAGTCGCCGTCATCGGGGTGCAGCATCCGCGCTGGGGCGAGACGGTGCGCGCGATCGTGGTACCGAAGGACGGGGTGTCACTCACCGAGCAGGACGTCATCGACTTCACGCACGACAAGCTCGCTCGTTACAAGCAACCCAAGTCGGTGGTGTTCATCCGTGTGCTGCCCCGAAATCCCGCTGGCAAGGTGCTCAAGTTCGATCTGCGCGAGACGCATGGTCAGCCGATCGTCGAGACGGAGTCATCCGCCCAGCACGAGGGAGCCACGACCACCGCGGGGTGACCGGGCTGCTCGACCAGATCAGGTGATGTCGATGACGAGCCGTGCGCCCGAGAGGTAGTAGGCGTCGAAGGGTGCGTTCTTGCTCAGCGTGATCTTGAAGATCAGACGATTGGTGTTGCGGGCCATCAGCAGCGCCACCACCGATGTCACCACCTGTCCGTGCGGCATCGTCGCAATGTTCGTCGCCCCAAGGACGCCTGTGAACTCGACGTAGATGGTGGTGGGTCCGTCGTAACCGATCACCGTCGATGGGCTCCCGGTGACGGTGCTGGGGAATGCCATATCGAAGACCAACCGGAAGTCATTGGGATGCTCGCCGTATCGGACGTCGGCGACTGAGAACCCGCTGCTCCCGGACCCGAGCGTTTTGGCTCCGGTGAGCTGCTGTGGGGTTGGGGCCGACGGGACCACCGCGGTGGGAGCAGGGGCTGCGGTCGCAATGGGCAGTGGCGCAGCCGTCGGCGGCGTCGTGGCATGACCTGCGGGGGTCGAGCGCGGGAGCGTGGACGCGACAAGCGGCCCCGTCTGGGTGACCTGCCGGCCGACGAGCAGACCGAGCAGCATCAGCACCACGGTCACTGCACCGAACAGCCAGAGGCGTCGGTCGCGATCCGCGGCACCCACGGCGGGCCCACCTAGCGGCAGAACGTGACGCCCGGTTACCGGTTGGGTCGGAGTCCACTGCCGGCGATCCGATTTCTGCGAGTGCAGGCGCCGCACATGCCGCCCCGGGACGGGTGAGGACGCGGGCTCGGCGTCCACGCCGAATTGCATGTCATCGTCCGGCGAATCCGTCGCATCGATGTCGGAAGCAGGTGCCCGGCGGCCGGGAGCGTGGCCGGGCTCAGCCTGCGCCGGCGGGGCGTCGTCCGGCGCCGGAGTGTGGGTGCGCTCGAGTGGCGCCGCCAGGCTCGCCACCTCGCTGAGCACGTCGGCCAGAGCGGGCGCCGCGGCGGCTGCGACAGTCTCGGGTGCGGCGTCGCTCGCTGAGAGGTCAGCTTCGACGGATTCGACATCCGTGGCGGGGGCATCGAGCGCCGGCTCCGCGGTGAGGCGAGCGAGGAAGCGCCGGGCACGTCTCGGTTTGACCACGGGTGGTGGCGACGGTTCGGCGAGCGCGGGCGCTGCCGCAGCCACAATCGGCGGGCTGTCGGACCAATGGGATCGGTGGGCGCGCTCGTTCCACCTCGGGGCGCCGATGCCGCTCACGATCTCGACGTCCGGATCGAGTTGTGAGCCCGCGCCGCGTCGCAGCGCGAAGCGAACCGCAACCGCATCGCGCAGTCGCTGGAGCGCATTCGATCCGGCTGCCAACCGTGGCGGCGCCACCATCGGCGCAGACGTCGACAAGTCCGGCGGCTGCGGTGCGGGCGTGATCGTCGGAGGTGGCTGGTCCATCGCGACGGGCCAAGCCTGCACGCGATAGGCCGGCTCCGGCTGGGTGGCCACAGGTTCGTCACGCGTGTCCATCACCGGCCTCGGCGCTGCAGCCACGGGCTCGTCTCGGATCTCAACAACCGGCTGTACCGCGGACTCCTCCTCAGGCGCCGGCTCAAGTTCCGGCTCTGCAGCCAAGACATGCACCGCCGGCGGCTCGGGAACGGCGGTTGCGATCTGATCGATGCTCTCGTCCCAGAGGAAGAGCTCAGGCGGGTCGGCGATCGCGATGGTCGGAGCGCGCTCGCCGACCAGCTCGCGCGGCTGCGAATGATCGTGCGCTGACGGACGCGGTGCCCACGGCAGCGCAGCGCCACGCTCGGCGCCGAACCAGGGAGGGGCCTCGACTGCTTCCGGACGGTCGCGACGCACAGGTCCTTCGGGCAAGTCGTCCTCCTCCGCCATCAAACCGATCTGACTGAACAGCTCGCGAACGGCGTCGTCCGGTACATGGACCCGGGCGAGCCCCGCAATGCGTGCCGATTCCTCCTGGAGGTGACCGACTGCCGTCCGGCACCGGTCGCACGCAACCAGGTGCGCCTCGAGCTCACCGGTCGGCTCCGCGTCGAGCTCGGCGTCGATGTAACTGCTGAGCGCGAGGAGGCTGCACCTCATATCGCGATCTCTCGATAGATCGAGCCGAACTCTCTGCGCGCGGCCGCGACCAGGCGAGCCGCTGCCTCGGGTGAGCACTCGAGCGCGCGAGACATCTCGTGATAGTCGAGCCCGCAGAGATCACGGAGGAGGAGCGCTGCCCGCCGGTCAAAACCGAGCATGGCGAGAGCGCGCTTGACGGTATTGATGCGACCGGCGCTCACGTCGTCAACCTCGACGCGAATCGATCCGGCACCCCGGCGGAACATCCTGCCGAAGCCCTGCGGCCGTGGCGGGAATCGCTGACCGTGGCGGCACGCTCGGGTGACCGCCCGGTACAGCGCGGCCCGACCGTCGACGCGCAGACGCGCGGGTGGATAGCGACTCGCGTGATGGACGCCACCGGCGACGAATGCCACGGCGTCCGCCTGGTGATTGACCAGATGGGTGGCATACGTGACTAGATCATCGAGCTGCTCGCGTGCGGTTGCGGCGAGCTCGCGCGCCTCGGGAGCGATGTGTGCTGAGACGTTGATCATGACGTTTGCGCTTGCGGGCGCGGAGTACGGTCGAAGAATAGCCGGGAGTCCGCTCTGCGGTCAACTAGGAGATCAGGACGAAGTGTGCACCAACTCACCCCCGGTGACACGTGCTGGTCGCTCGAGCCCGGCTCGGAGCCACGCGGCGGCGGGCATGCCGATGTCCGCAACCCAGACTTCGCCGGCGTGCCGGGCGCCGTCTCCGAGTCGCAGACCCCGCTTCATCGCGGTCAGCGTGCACGTCAAGGATGCGACAACGGTCGGGTCGAATGCCTCACCGGTCGTGGCATCCAGACCGCTCGGGACGTCGACGGCAAGGACGGGGACACGAGACTCGTTGAGTGCCCGGATCGCGCCGGCCTGAGGCTCGCGGGGCGCGCTCCGCAATCCTGTCCCGAGGATCGCGTCAACGACCAGTTCAGCCCCGCTGTCGACGAGCCCGCGCACGGCCTCGGGATCGCTGCCCACGGTGACGTCGACCCCGCACCTGCGCGCCGACGTGAGGTGGTCGCGCACCACACCGGTCACGCGCGCCTCATCGCCAAGAACGAGCACCCGCACCGCACATCCCCAGGTCGACAGATGTCGCGCCGCCACCAGGCCGTCGCCGCCGTTGTTGCCATGTCCGGCGACAACGCGCACGCCCGCGGGCCGGCCAAGCCGCCGCCAGGCGCACCGTGCAACCTGCCAGCCGGCGATCTCCATGAGCTGCGTCGTGGCCACGCCGCACTCGACAGCGGCGGCGTCGAGCCGCGCCACCTGATCAGCGGTGAGATCACCGAGCGCTTCGGCGCCATCCGCGTGTGCGGTCACGTGAGTTCAACCTCCACTCCATCACCCAGGCGAGGGCCGCCGATCGCGGCGGCGGCCACACCCCGGCCCGCGATCTCCAGATGTCCGGCGCTGCCGATCAGCGCAGCAGGGCCTGCGTCGATGTTGCCATACGTCGACACCAATCCCGACGAGCGACCTCCCGGCCATGTCACCGCGCGAACGCGGCCGCCTTCGATGTCCACGGCCCGGATGGTCGTGATCGCGTTGCCGAAGTGATCGACCACCGCAACTCGCCCAGCGACCCGGCTCCCAACCCGGTGCGCGAAGGCTTCAGCGATGACGACAGGGTCATCGATGCGGTCGCCTGCAACGTCGAAACGCTCGTTCGATGAGAGCTCGGCGGCGAACGGGGCGAACACGTCGCGACCGTGGAAGGTTGGCGAGGCGTCGCCCGTGACGGCGATGCTCACCGCCCGGCGGTCGTACGCCGCTGCCTCGTCCCAGAGGTAGGAGACCAGTCCGTTGTCGGGAGCCACACAGCGGATCCGGCCCACCTTGACGGCAATCGCTCGTCGCGCGGTTCCCACGCCCGGGTCGACGACGGCGCAGAAGACCGCACCGCCGCTGAACGCTCGCGCCAGCGCTTTGAGCTGGTACGCACCGGCGAGCACGTCTCCTGGCGGAATGCCGTGGGTTCCCTCCACACAGATCGCGTCCGGGTCGACCCGCCAGGCAGCGCCGACCAGCGCCGCCGCATACGCGTCGTCGCGCCCGAAATCGGTGACGAAGACGATCGGCTGCCGCATGGCGGACTTCGATACCGTACCAGTGCAATGGAGAATCCGCCGAGCACCACTGAACAGGCGTCGGTGGCCTCCCCCACGGACCACGCCGGGCGGCGCGGGCGCCGGCCGGTCTGGGGCGTTCCTGTCGTGGTGATCGCCGTGCTGGTGATCGTGGTCCTCTTCGTCGTCGGGTTCGCCGGCCTCTTTGCCAACCCCGTGAGATCCGTGGCCCCAGACGGAACAACGACGCTCTCGGGTAGCTTCGAGCCCTATCAGTGCAACAGCACGAGTTGCGACGGCTACATCTCTGCTGGTGCACGCAGCGTGTTCATCGTCTTTCCGCGAGGGTGCGCACCGCCTGCCCGCGCCTCGACGATCACCGTGACCGGGAAGGCCGCGCCGGACCTGGGCAACGCCTCGTACCGGGCGACCACCTGCTCCTGATCAGCTACTCCCAGCGGAACCGCCAGGTGGCGAGCGCGAAGCATCCGGGTAGGCGGGGGTTACCCATCATGGGCGTCTCAGGCGGCGCCCATGATGGACAAAACCGCTTTTCAGGCGGCGGCGGCGATCCCGGTGAGGCGCCATCCGCGGTGGGCGACCAGCCACCCGCCGTCGGCAACCTCGTGATCCTCGTCCTCCGTGGTCGTGTCGACCGACGAGTCGCGCTCGAACGTCCAATCCTGAGTGACCGCAGCGCTGCCGGTGATACCGAAACGCACGACCGCTCGCTCTCGCCCGTCCTCCACCGAGACCGCTGTGACCTCCGCCGACGCTATATCCGCGTCGAGGCCCGGTGCTCCCTCGGTGTGCGCGTCCTGGAGGACCCGAAACGCGTCTCTCGCAATGAGCAGAAACGCGTCCGGTGTGAATTCGGGATCCACCTTTGTCACGGACGTGAGGTCGAGGCCGGACGCGGCTTCCTCGCCTCGATCGTGAAACTCCCGGCCGAGGTCCGTGAGCAGCTTGTCGTCAAGCGCTTCCAGCTGCTCCTCGTCCGCCTCGCCTTTCGCGAGGCGACTCCCGATCCCGGTGAGATGCAGCAACCCGGAGCCCATTGACTCCACAAACGATTGGTCTGGCTGCGCGTCGGTCATTGAAGTACCTCTGAATGGGTTCGAAGGTCGAATCTACGCAGCGCTGACTGAAGCGGGTCCGGCCGTCGCCGGGTTGTAGCCGATCGTTGATCGACTCATCGCGGATGTCCGGACAAAAGAAAAGAGCGGCCCGGGAAATCCCCGGACCGCCCTTTCAGGAATCGGATCAGCTGCCGATCAGTACTCCGGCATCGGCGGACCCGCCGGTGCTCCCTTCTTCTCGGGAATGTCGGTGATCAGCGCCTCGGTGGTGAGCAGCAGTGCGGCGATCGAAGCCGCGTTCTGAACCGCCGAACGAGTGACCTTGGTCGGGTCGATGATTCCGGCCTTGACCATGTCGACGTACTCGCCCTTGGCGGCGTCAAAGCCCTGGCCCTTGGGGAGTGACTTCACCTTATCGACGACGACGGACCCTTCCATGCCGGCGTTCTGCGCGATCTGGCGGAGGGGCTCCTCCAGTGCGCGACGGAGGATGTTCACGCCGGTGAGCACGTCGCCCTCGGCCTTCACGCTGTCGAGCGCGGGGATCGCATTCACAAGCACGACGCCACCACCAGGCACGATGCCCTCCTCAACGGCGGCGCGTGTGGCGGACACGGCGTCCTCCATGCGGTGCTTCTTCTCCTTGAGCTCGGTCTCGGTCGGCGCGCCGACCTTGATCACGGCGACGCCGCCGCTGAGCTTGGCAAGACGCTCCTGGAGCTTTTCCTTGTCCCAGTCGCTCGTGGACTTCTCGATCTCGGCCTTGATCTGCTCGATCCGGCCCTTGATCGCGTCCTTGCTGCCGTTGCCCTCGACGAGCGTGGTGTCGTCCTTGGTGACCGTCACGCTGCGGGCGCGGCCGAGCGAGCTGAGCTGCGCGGAATCGAGCTTGAGGCCCACTTCCTCGCTGATCACCTGGCCACCGGTCAGGATCGCGATGTCCTGAAGCATCGCCTTGCGGCGATCACCGAAGCCCGGGGCCTTGACCGCGACCGCGTTGAAGGTGCCGCGGAGCTTGTTGACGATCAGAGTGGCCAGTGCCTCGCCCTCGACGTCCTCGGCGATGATGAGCAGCGGCTTGCCGCTCTGGACAACCTTCTCGAGGATCGGGAGCAGGTCTGCGATCGCCGAGATCTTCTTGTCGGTGATGAGGATGTAGGGATCCTCGAGCACGGCCTCCATGCGCTGGGCATTGGTGACCATGTACGCGGAGATGTAGCCCTTGTCGAACTGCATGCCCTCGACGAGCTCGAGTTCGGTTTCGAGACCCTTCGACTCCTCGACGGTGATGACGCCGTCCTTGCCGACCTTCTCCATTGCATCGGCAACGGTCTCGCCGATGGTGGGATCAGCCGCGGAGATCGACGCGACCTGAGCGATCTTCTCGCGCTCGGAGATCGGGATCGACTGCTCCTTGATCGCCTTGACGATCGCCTCAACGCCAAGCTCGATGCCCTTCTTGAGCTGGATCGGGTTGGCGCCGGCCGCGACGTTCTGCAGGCCGGCTGCGATCAGCGCCTGGGCGAGAACGGTGGCGGTGGTGGTCCCGTCACCAGCGATGTCGTTCGTCTTGCTCGCCACTTCCTTGACCAGCTGGGCGCCCATGTTCTCGAAGGGCTCCTCGAGCTCGATCTCCTTGGCGATCGTGACTCCGTCGTTGGTGATGGTCGGCGAGCCGAACTTCTTGTCCAGCACGACGTTTCGGCCCTTGGGGCCGATGGTGATCTTCACGGCGTCGGCCACCCGATCGACCCCTCGTTTGAGATGGGCCCGGGCCTCGACGTCGAATAGCAATTGCTTGGCCATGTTTCCTCCTGGTTTGTTCCTCTAGCCTAGGGTTCCAGGGGCTAGTTTAGCACTCGCGATGCCTGACTGCTAGCGGGTGGCGGCGCTGAGTGCTAAGGGGGTGGGTGGTTCGAAGCGATCGCTCGGGCGGACTTGAAGAGGCCGCACCGCACGGGAGGCCCAGAGCGCGGGAATGTCCCAGGTGCGTGCGCATGTGCTCATGGCGTGCACGCTCGCGTGCTCCGCGGTGCTCTCGCCTGCACCCTTGACATCTCTCTGGTCACAGGTTGACGTCACCCGGAGAGGGTGAACTCCTGGCGGAGGTGACCTGTGGAGGTCGTTGCCTCGTTGACGAGCCAAGCGGCGACGTCGGCGCGGGAGATCTTCTGCGCCATGCCGATGCGCACCCCAGCCGGCACGATGCTGGCCGCTCCGCTCGCGGCCGCGTTGGTGAGT
The DNA here is from genome assembly GCA_044450385.1 of Candidatus Dormibacteria bacterium. GTDB lineage: Bacteria > Chloroflexota > Dormibacteria > Aeolococcales > Aeolococcaceae > Palsa-851. The sequence continues at coordinate 4,139 of JBIOIZ010000015.1, read as the reverse complement.
CGGGTGGCATGGATGATGGTCCAGTCACGGTCACTGGCACGCAACATCTCCTCCGCGATGGCCTTGTCCTTCAGGGCGGACTTCATCGTCATTCCTGTCACGGCCCTGGTGAAGCCGGTGAGTCGGTTGCGCTCCACTGCGAACGACGACAGCATCACGATGCGGTTCGCGCTGTGCTGCGGTCCCGCTGCGAGTATCGCCGTGGTCGCGTCCGTCATGACCGTTCCCTTGGGCGCGCCGAGAGTGCTGATGACGGCGAGCGTCCCCTGCAATGCGCGAGCGACGTCGGAGGCCTCGGTCGCGTCGCCCGTGATGACGTTCAGGTTCGGGTGACCGGTCGTGAGCCTCTGCGGAGATCGCACGAGTGCGTTGACGCGGTGGCCGGAGGTCAGCGCGTGCTCGACCACAAGCTTGCCAGTGGCACCGGTGGCACCTAGGACGAGGATGTTCATGATGCCTCCGAACTGGAACGCTGGCCGCCAGGGTTGTCAGTCGAGCGAACTGACGTTCTCCGAGGTCCCAACTTCGCTTCGTCGGCGTCGCCCGGAGCCGTGCGGATGCCCCCGTGACCGGGGCGCGGGGTCTCCGGCCACAGCCGTCCGCGGCCCTTCATCGCCGCTGACCGAGGTGGTGCTCGTTCAACGGAGGACGCCGACGGTCAGGCCGATGTAGGCAGCGTCGACAGCACCGAAGATCAGCGCTGGCACTGCTTCACGCAGGCCGTCGCGGTGCCGTGCATGCGCGGCAAGCGCTCCTGCCAGGAGCAGCAGCAGCCCAATTGCCGCCAGCAGACCGATCACCGGCGCCGCGAGTCCGATGAGCACGCCTGTCGCACCCGCCCATTCGAGGATTCCGATGCGGCGGTAGGCCGCCACTGTGAACCCGAACCGAGCCGCGCGTTCCCGCATCGCGGGGAGCGCCAGCACCTTGGCGGCGCCGATCGCCGCGAACCCTGCGGCGAGCACCGCCGCGAGAACCCAGATCGTCATCTCCGACCTCCTTGGATGACCGCTTGACTGTTCATTGCTGACGATAGTATCATAACTGACGAAATCGTCAAGCATGGAGATCACCGATCTAGGAGGTGCTCGTGGAGACCACCATCAGCAGCCCGAGCCTCGAAGCCGGAAGGGCCAGGGTCCACACCGAGACAGGCACTTCCAACCGTCGTGAGCGCGCGAAGGCCCGGACGCACACCGCGCTGGTGCAGGCGGCGCAGCGCTTCATCCGAGCCGGGCAGCGCCACGTCCCAATCCTCGAGATCACGAAGGCGGCAGACGTCGGGCTTGGCTCTTTCTACAACCACTTCGAAAGCCGAGAGGCGCTGTACGAGGTCGCGGTCGACGAGGCCCTCGATGCGCTCGGCGCGCGGCTCGACCAGCTCGGTGCAAGCCTGGATGACCCTGCCGAGGTGTTGGCGCAGGCCTTTCGGCTCACAGGGCGGCTGTTCCGCCTGGAGCCGGAATTGATGCAAGTGGCGATGAGTGCCGGCCCCGGGATGATGCAGGCGAAGCACGGGCTTGTGCCGTACGCGCGCCGCGATCTCGAGTCCGGCATCCGCGCCGGGCGTTTCAGCGTCACCGACGTTGAGTTGGCGCTCGGCATGGTGGTGGGGTCGGCAATGTGCCTGGGCGAGATCCTCCGGCAGGGGCCCGACAGGGATGCGGCGTCGTCAACCGACCGGATGGCCGCTGCCGTGCTTCGGATGCTCGGTGTGCCAGCAGACGAGGCTGATCGGATCGCTTCCGCTCCGCTTCCCGATGCCACGGTGCAGGACGAATCAGCACACAGCGAGGAGGAGCGCATGGAGTGATGAACGGGATTCTCGTCACAGGCGGCGGTCGCCGCTGCGACAAACGGCGCCTGGTATTGAAGCCAGACGTCGCACATTGAATCTGGTGTCGAGCCAGAACTGAAACAAAGGAGAACAACGAAATGTCTGAACGACAGGACTATCTGACAACGATGTTGAAGCGCATCGGAGGGGCGTGGGGCTGGGTCCTCGCCTTCGGTCTCATCGGAATCGCCGCCGGCCTGTGCATGCTCTTCTTCACCGGGCAGGCGCTGTACGTCATCGCGATCGTGTTCGGCGTGTGGCTGGTGTGGTCGGGCGTGTTTCGCTTCGTCAGCGCATTCAGCTTCACCGGGGATGGCTGGTTGCGAGCGCTCACAGCCCTGATGGCGGCGATCTCCATCGCGCTCGGCGCCTACCTTCTGGCGCACCCCGTGCTGAGCGTCCTCGTCCTCACCATCACGGTGGGATTCTTCTGGCTCGTCTCGGGGACTCTCGAGCTCATGCTTGGGATCGACCTCCGCGGGATGCCACATCGCGGCTGGACAATTGCCGGCGGTCTGCTTGGTATCGCCGCTGGCATCTCCATCATCTTCTACCCGGGTATCTCCATATTCGCGCTGGCGCTGCTCCTCGCCTTCTGGCTGCTCACATACGGATTCACGCTGGTCTTCGCGGCGTTCAAGCTGCGGTCAGAAACCAGCCGTGTCCGAGCAGTGCTTCAGCCTCGGCACAGCTAGGGCAACTTGCTAGCCTCGCGACTGAAAGAGGGCTCGCTCCCTGGGGGGGCCCTCCCTGTGCCGGCGACACCACTGCGTGGTGCACGAGCAGGGTTGGCGCATCCATATCGCGGACGGAATTGCCGTAGGGAGGCGCCACCGTGACGAACGTGCTCCGCGGTCAGATCAGGCCTGGATCTTCCCGCGCAGCCGCTCCACGGACTCAGCCAGGTCCCACACCGTCTCGAGCGCCATGTTGAGCTCGCTCGCAGTGGGTGGCAGCTCGTAGACGCGGTGGTGGCAGGCTTTGGAGAGTGAGCGCCAGGTCAGCGTCGCGCGGCCGCCCATCTCGCGATCGTTGAGCATGTCGCCGACACAGAGCAATTGACAACGCGTCGAGGTCCTCTCCAGCCCAGGAGCGGTCATCTCCCAGAGACTCGCCATGGCAAGCTCGAGTCCCTGTCGCGCGAGCAGCGCGGCGGCTCGGGGCCAGAGCCCGGCTGTTGTCGCATCGTCGTCGCGGATGAGGTCGCGCGCTGCCGAAACCAGCGCGTGTGCGTCCACGATCGCATTCACCTCAGGGTTCATCGCTCGAGCATCTTCCTGGTCAGCTGCTCGACACTGCGGATGAACTCCTTCATATCGCCATACAGCTTGCCGCTGTGCGTTCCGCGGTTGCACTCCCTGACAGCATCGACCGCCCAGGGATACTGCTTCTGCAGGAACCCGATCACGTCGCCGCTTCGCTCCGGATCATGCAACAGCGCCAGCGCCAGCCACATGTTCAGCGTGGTCGGCTTCGCCAGCACGTCCTGCACCTCCGCATACGTTGTGCCCTGATGCAGCAGGCGCCGCGTCGCCGCGACTGACGCCGCAGCCTCGAGCGCGAGCCTGCAGAAACCGGGGATCACGCGCAATGCCTCTACGGGAACGTCCCTGCTCATCGCAACCGCAAAGGCATCGTCGATGTAGCGTTGGACGGGATCCTGTATCCGGCGCAGCTCTACGACAGATTGCTCGCGGCGGACCACCTCGACCACGGTCGCCGCAATATCCAGCGCGCGCATCGCATCCGCGAGGCGCGTGTCGTGGGTGAGGACGATGACCTGGCGTTGCGTCGCCGCTCGCGCGAGGACCGTCGCGAGACCCGCCACCTTCGCCGGATCCATCGCCTGCACCGGGTCGTCGATCACGACGAACCGAAACGGCGATTCCGGCATCGAAGCACGCGGGAGGAACAGCGACAGCGCGAGGCAGTTGAGCTCGCCCTGACTCATGACCCCGAGGGCGGAGCCATCCTCGCCGTCGACCTTGACGTCGAGCGAGAGACGCCGCTGGGTTTGCGCGCCGAGCAGGCGGAGATCACCGAGCGACACGTTGCTGTCCTGGCGCAGCGCGGTCCAGTTCTCCTGGACCGCACCCGCGATGGGACGGAAGCGCTCATCACGCAGCTCGTCGTGCGCATCCCGGAGCCACCGCTCGGCATCCTTGAGCCGGTTGATCTCCCGTTCCGCCCCCTGCGCCCTGCGACCGAGCGGCAACCACAACGCAATTGCGTCCGCGGCGGGCCGCCATGCTCGCTCCAACCGCTCGAGCTCGGCCGCGGCCGCTCGACGCAGATCGGCGAC
>JBIOIZ010000014.1:0-51483 GCA_044450385.1 Candidatus Dormibacteria bacterium | reverse complement strand
CGGCCAGTCATCAGGATCCATCGTGAGAAACACCAGGCGGAGATCCGCGGTGAGCTCGAGCGCTCGCGTCACGACCGCGCGCGCGTGGCCGCGCCGGCGATGCCCCGGCACGGTCGCCACACTTTCGATCTGCGCGATGTCATCGATCATGTAGACCTCGCAATACGAGACAACGGCGCCGCGGTCGAGGACGGCGAGATGCGTCGTTGAAACGCCTCGGGCGACCCGTTCCTGCTTCTCGCGCACCTGGGCAACGGCATCCGGAGTTGCCCAGGGTTCATCCGCGAGAGATGCTGAGCGCGCTGGGCGCATCGAGATTGCGTCGACAACACGCACCCTCGATGTGTCGACGCGACGGTCCGGCTCGCGAACTCGAACCATGACGCCGAGCGGCTCCTCGAGCCATCCGGCCGCGCGGAATCCCGCCGTCAGTGAATCGGTCTCGGGACACGAGACGAATTCCACTATGCGATTCGGCAGGCCGGATTGGATCTTGTCCGCGGCGGCGCTGACCTCCTCCACCGACATGCCGAATCCGGGATCCAGGACGACCACGTGGTTCACGTCGTAGACCTGGGGAAGTGAGCGAGCGCGGAACCATTCACCGCCACGCCAAGTGCCGTGATCGTCGCTGCCGAGGGACTCGATCTGCCGCGCGTAGTCAACCGCTTCTGCGAACTCTGATCCGATCACATGCACAGGCTATGTTAGATCTCCATGATGTACCCTCCGCACGGTGGAGGTTCCTGGAGAGCGTCCTACCGTGCCTCGGTCCGACCGTCGCGCTTCCGTTGGTCTAGCGGCAGAATGGGCGGTCGCGGTGGTGCTGCTGCTGACCGTGTGTTTGTATGCGTATCTCGGTCGATTCACCAGTTATGTGGCGGACGACTACACACTCAAGAATGATCTAACTGCGCAGGGTTACTGGGGCTCGCAAATCTATGAGTATTTGCACTGGACTGGTCGATTCGCATACATCGCCACGGTGGACGCCGCTCTTACGCTGAATGAGTTCTTTGATCGGTTGCTCCCCGGCCTCCTGCTTGTCCTCTGGGTGGTCGCCATCGCGGTGGCCCTCAAAGCCATCGTTCCAACGATCGGCTGGCTCGCAAGCTTGGGGCTCGCGTCGGGAGCAGTTTTCACGACCGTACACATCACACCGAGTCCATTTCTTTCCGTGTACTGGATGGCAGGATCGCTCGAGTACACAGCGCCCTTACTCCTCGGCACCGTGTTCGTTGCTCTCGCGGCGCCTCGGCGTCGGGCGGGTCGCGTGCGCATCGTCGTCGCCGCCATGGTGGCATTTGCCGCCGGAGGGTTCAACGAGGCCTATGCCCTCGTTCAACTGATTCTCCTTGTGGTCATGCTGATTACAACGGCATACCCAGCGTGGCCCGGCGTGCGTCGATCGCGCAGCCTAATCCTGTCGGGTTTGGTGGGCGCCGTATTGTCGCTCGCGCTCCTTGCCGCAGCTCCTGGCAACGGCGCCCGGTTCAACATCATTACGGGGATCATAGGAACACGCCCAACATTCCTCGAATTGCCTGGTGTCACCATTGGCTTCGCCTTCCAATTCCTTAAGGATGTCTTCCTGGCACATTGGAGCGCCCTTCTGGCGATGGGTGGACTGGCTGCACTCGTCGCTTCGCGAACACCATCCCCCTCACGCGCGAGCCCGAGCCGAGGGCTTCTGCTGCTCGTCCTTGTCGTCGTCGCCGCGATGGCGGCGCTCGTCGCATCATTCGCCCCAACCGCGTATGTCGAAGCTCGCATTGCACCCATCTACGGTCAAATCGTTCCGGTGTATGTCGGGGTCGGCGCCATCGCAATCGTCGGTTGGGCGCTCGGTAAATACGTGCAGTCTTTGTTTGGGCGATATGGTGAAGACGGGACGATGAGTCCCACATCGCTATCGAGGACAGCTGCCATCGCGTCCGTGGTACTTGCCTGTCTGATCGCAACCATCCCCATCCAGAGCGCGATCACGATCTGGGAGGGCAGGGGTGCGCTCCACTTCTATGCAGCCGCGAAGGACGCTCAAGCTGCCCTGGCGCGATCAGCCGCCGCTGCTGGGCGGCGATCCGTGATAGTGCCATCAGTAAGCGCAGTCAACCTCGGCGTCTTCAGTCATCCAAGCACCGAGGAAATGCTCCCCGACCCCAAATGGTGGATCAACGTAGGCGAGGCCACGTACTACGGTGTTGGCTCAATCAGCGCTCAAGGGTGATACGGCCGCCGTCGTCAACTGCGCTAGGCGTCACACAGAGGGGAGCAGTTCAGTCACTCCATCACATGAGCACGTCTGATATGGCGGTTTCCCAGATATTCAAACGCGTCACTTGCGTCGATCACGACGGTTTGTTAGGCTGAGTTGGCGAGTCCGAGCCGTTCGACCGTAATGGCCCGATCTGCTCGAGGCTCGCAAACGCGTGGGGACGTGTCATCAGGGAAAGCCGGCACCGCCGGCGCGATAAGGAGGCGTCAGGGTGGCGAACTGGTTCAGTGACAACAGGCGTGGTCGCGCGCACCGCACGCGACGCAGCATGGGCAGAGTGGTCGCCGTGGGAATCGCGGTTGCAGCGGCAGGAACAGCCAGCGTCGCGACTGTCTCCGCTCATCGGATCGTCTCGACGACTCCGACCCCTTCTCATGGAGTCGCCGGCAGCACCGCGCTGACCGACACCGCGCTCGTCTATGCAGACAGCACCCGCCATGTCTCCTTCGCTCTCTGGGCGCCGAACACCTGCGGCACCGATGGCGCGACCCCGGTCTTCACTGACAGCGAACCGGTGACCACTTCGGCGCTGACCAACAGCGCTGTCGTCTCCGCTTCCTTCGTGCCCCAGCATGCCGGCATCTACGAGTGGACCGCCGAAGTCGTCGTCAACAGCGACGGGAGCATCGAGAATGGCCCCACAGCGTGCGCCGACGAACAGGTCACCGTGACCGCGGCCGCAACGCACATCACGACGACACCGTCCAACGCGGACGGTGGCCCGGTGGGAACTGCGATCACCGATTCGGCGACAGTCAGCGGAGGGCTGGCCCCCAGCGGCAGCGTGATGTTCGAGCTCTTCGGACCGTCGAATACGAACTGCATCAGCGGCGGTGACAGCTCGCAAACCTGGCTCCAGGAGTGGACGGTGTCTCTGAAAGGAGATGGGAAGGCGAGCGTGCCCGCACCTGGCTATACAACCACTCAGGTCGGCACCTATAACTGGGTGGCGATCTACAGCGGCGACGCCGACAACCTGGGCGCGCGGAGCGCCTGTGGCGCGGAGAGCGTGACCTTCACCAAGGCGACACCCACCATCAGCACCACGGCGTCGAGTGGCGGGCCGATCGGCACCGCGATCCACGACACCGCCCAGGTTTCGGGTGGCGCCAATCCGACGGGTACCGTGACGTTCAAGCTCTTCGCGCCGAGCAACCCGAGCTGCGCGAGCGGCGACTCGAGCGGCGCCGTTCAGACAGTGGTCGCGCCGCTCGGGGCCAACGGCTCCGCGACGAGCGCCGGGACGCCATACACCACCAATGAGATCGGTGCGTACAACTGGATCGCCACGTACAGCGGCGATGCCAACAACACGAGCGTCTCGACTGCTTGCAACGATGAGCAGGTCACGGTCGGCAAGGACCCGACCTCGGTGACGACGGCGGCCTCCGCCGGTGGCGCTCCGGGAATCGCGCTTCACGACACGGCCAAGGTGACCGGCACGTTCCAGCCGACAGGCACGGTGACCTTCACGCTCCACGGTCCAGCCGACACGCCCTGCACCGCTGCGCCGATCTTCACGAGCACCGTCGCATTGAGCGCCAACGGGACCGCAACCTCAGCGAGCTTCAGCGGCACGACGGCGGCCGGCACCTACAACTGGATCGCCTCGTACAGCGGCGACGCGAACAGCGCGGCGTCGAAGAGCAAGTGCGGCGCAGAGCCGGTGAGCATCGTCGCCAGTGGCGTCCAGGGCATCACCACTCCGGGCACCGGCGCGGCGAGTTCGATCACCGAGCGTGGGCTGGGAATCGGGCTCCTGCTGGGAGGGCTGGCGCTCTTCCTCGGGAGTGAAGTGGTCAAGAGGACCAGGCGGGCCTAGCGCCTGCTGGGCCCTGTGGCGATTCGATGGTGGGATGGTAGGAAGCGGTACCGTGGGTTATTCTCATCACCCGCACCGCTCGAAGCTGGTGCGGGTGAGTTTCCCCCAGGAGGATTGAACCTTGATGCCTAAGCGAAACTTCGCGGCCCTTGGCGTGGCCGCCTTTGCGGGGCTTGCCCTGCCATTCGGGCTGCCGACCATTGCGAACGCATCCTCGTCGTTGGCGCCGATCGCCAAGATCAGCTTCATTCCGTTCCCGATCGCACAACCGGGGACGCTGACTGGAAGCACCGTGGTCACGATTTGCGTTCAGCCGCGGGACTCCACCGGCAAGCCTGTCGGCGTGGGCGTCCCGGTCTATCTGAGCTTCTTTCCGGGTCTGTTCACGGCACCTCCAGCGCCCGGTGGCACGGCCTTCGAAGCCGGCACCGCAGCGTTGAACTCGACCCCGACGTCGTACCTCACGATCGCCACGTGCATGTCGCAGGGCAACCCGTTTCCCGACGCGGTTCCGGTCACGTACACCGCGCCGGCCACGATTCCGCCCCACGGCCGCGATGTCCTCATCGCAGCCGACAGCGCGGCTGATTCGGGCACGGGAGGCACCTGCTCGGGTTCGGGTGTCTGCAATAACGACACCTATGTCTATTCGCCGGTCGCGCAGTACGCCTTCGCTCCCGCACCGCCAATTGCGCCATCTGGTTCGTTGACGGCAGGAACTGTCGTGCCCTTCACCGTCACTGCGGAGGACTCGGCCGGCCACGTGGCCCCCGGGGCCTTCATCGACCTCTCGCTCGCGAACACCACCAACGGTGGAACCGCGACCGGGTTCAACCACTTCTCGACGAACGACCATCAAAAGGTCACCAACACGCCGACGCGATTCGGCAGTGACAGCAGCGGTGCGGTGCAGGTTGCGTACACCGCTGGGACTGCCACGGCGGGCACGGACACGATGACGGCACAGGATCACCCATTGACGCCAACGGTTACCGCAACCACGACGTACACCTACGGCAGCTCGATTCCGTTCTCGCAGGCTCCGTATACGCCCGTGACTCCATTCCGCGTGTGCGACACGCGTCCGACCGCCACCGCGAATCAGTGCAACGGAGTGGGTGGCGGCCCGATCCAGCAGGGTCAGTCCCGCGCGGTGACGGTGACGGGCGGCGTCGTGCCCTCCTCGGCCACCGCCATCGTGGTCAACCTCACCGCAATCACTCCGAGCGTCGGGACATATCTGAGCCTGTCGCCGGCCGGCCCAGGCAGCTCCCACGCGATCTCGAACGTCAACCCGCAGGCACATGCCGTCGTGGCGACGCTCGCCGAGGTCGCCATCGGCACCGGAGGAGCGATCGACGTCTACAACAACCTGGGTACCGTCAATGTGGCACTCGATATCGAGGGTTACGTCGACTCGACGTCACTCGGCTTTTTCAGGACGTGGACCCCGACCAGGATCTGCGACACGCGCGCCATTGGCGTGGTGACGAGCAACCAGTGCAACGACTCCGGCCCCGGAAATCATCCGATCGCCGCGAACGGCGTGTTGAATTTCAACGTCTCCAATTCGGGCAGTCCTGTCCCGACCACAGGTGTTGTGACAGCTGTTGTGTTCAACCTCACCGCTATCACCCCGACCGCAGGCACGGTGCTGACCGCGTACCCGGGTCCGAGTGGCAGCACTCGTCCAGGCGTCTCGAACGTGAACGTCAACGCCAACGCCGTCGTTCCGAACCGCGTGATCGTCCCGGTACCCAGCGGCTGCACCGTCGCATGCACTGTCAACATCTGGAACAGCGTCGGGTCGGTCAACGTCGCGGTCGACATCGATGGCTGGTTTGAGACAACAACAACTCCCGGCACGCAGTTCACTGCTCTGCCGTCTCCGGCACGTGTGTGCGACACACGCTACGGGAGCAGCGCTCAGGGCTGCACAATCGGAACCGTGGGCCGCGGCGGTGTGCTCAACCTCAACGTCACCGGCATCGACGGGATCCCTGCCATCGGTAGCACGCACTCGCCGGTCGCGATCGTGGCCAATATCACCGTGATCGATCCGACGACCGGAACCTTCGTGACGGTGTACCCGGGGAACCTGACTACGGCCCCGAACGCATCGGACCTGAATGTCCCACCGGGCCTTGTGCTCACCAATCTCGTGGTGGTGGGCGTTGACACCACTCCCACCAGTGCAACGGCCGGCACCATCAACATCTTCAACGACCTCGGCAACGTCAACATCATCGTCGACGTGTTCGGCTACTACAGTTGAGAGGATAAGAACGTAATGAACGGGGGGGGGAACGAGCTCGTGGTCGAGTCGGACCACGAGCTCGCCCGCCTCGCGGCGGTGACCGCGGGGAGGGCGCTGATGGCATTGCGCGATGAGATGGGGTTCGACGACCCCAAGCGCCTTCGCGATGCGGGCGACCGCACCGCGCACGTACTTCTGATGCAGCTGCTCGCCGAGCAGCGACCTGATGACGCGGTCCTCTCCGAAGAGGGCCTCGACGGCAAGGAGCGTCTGGGTGCGCATCGCGTCTGGATCGTGGATCCGCTCGACGGCACCCGTGAGTTCGGCGAGGACGGTCGCACCGACTGGGCCGTGCACGTCGCGCTGATTCAGGACGGGCAGCCGATCGCAGCAGCCGTCGCACTGCCGGCGCGGAGCCTGGTGATGAGCACTCACCCACCCGAGACGAGGCCGGAACGGGCCCCGGGCCGCCTGCGTCTGGTGGTGAGTCGCTCGCACACACCACCGGAAGCCGTCGCGGTCGCGCACGAGCTCGACGCTGAGCTGGTCTACATGGGCTCGGCAGGCGCGAAGACCATGGCGGTCGTGCTCGGGGACGCCGACGCCTACGTCCATGTCGGCGGACAGTACGAGTGGGACTCTGCCGCGCCCGTCGGCGTCGCGATCGCAGCAGGGCTTCGCGCCACCCGTGTCGATGGGTCACCGCTCCGCTACAACCGCGAGAACCCCTGGCTGCCCGACCAGATCGTGTGCCGCCCCGAGTTGCACGATGCGATCGTCAACGCGGTACGGACTGCCGCCGCGACGACCCAGCACTGATCCTTCAGCCAGGTCTTTCTCCGCGGCTTCACAGGTGGCCAATCGTGCGCCCTGTGCACAATGGGTTGGATGAGAGGAGAACCAGCGGCGCGCGCCGGGCACACCCCGATCCGCCCTTGACCAGCTACGCAGCCGTGCTGCAGGCACCACGGAAGGGACGTATGGGGATGGCCGGGGCGATCGCCGCAATCGCGGTCCTCGCAGGCTGCGGCGGCACGTCGAATCCATTTCCGACTCCCTCCGCAACGCCACCGCCCCAGGGGTCCGCATCGCCAAGTGCCCACGCCCTCGATCTCAAACCGGTGATCGGCGGACTGCTGGATCGCAACGGTCCTCCCCCGCCGTCGTATCTCTCGTCACTCGCCGGGTTCGTCGTCAACGTCTACTGGAAGAATCTCCAGCCGACATCGGGCGCGACGCTGACGTCCAATAACGCCATCGACCAGGCGATCACCGAGGTACGCAGCCTCAACGCGACGTATCACATGAGTCTCGCGCTCAAGGTCCGGCTCTTCGCCGGCATTTGGGCGCCAGACTGGGTGAAGAATCTCGGGGGAAGTCCGGTGGTCATCGACAACCCGCAGGGGGGCAACACCGGAACCATCGGGCGCTTCTGGACGGACGCCTTTGGGGCCGCTTACAACCAGCTCGAGAACCTGCTCGCTGCGAAGTACGACACCGTCCCGGAGATCCGCGAGGTGACGATCGCGCGCTGCACGACCTTCTACGACGAGCCGTTCATCCGGGACACGACGTCTGCGGCCACGGTGACCGCTCTGCTTGCTGCCGGTTACACGGTGGCCGCCGACCAGACGTGTCAGCAGCAGGAGATTCAGGCAAGTACGGTGTGGCAGCACACGCACTCGGACCTCTCGTTCAATCCATACCAGGTGATCAACTCCGACGGATCCACGAGCACGGACGTCGCCTATACCGATTCGATGATGGAGTACTGCCGTCAGACTCTCGGTACGGCGTGCGTACTCGAGAACAACTCATTGCGCGATACACCGTCAGGCGCTGCATATGAGCGGATGTACCAGAGCATGACGTCACTTGGAAAGCCGATAGCCTTCCAGACCGCAACCGCGGTGCGCATCGGGAGTCTCACACAGGTCATGGCGTATGCGGAGAGTCTTGGAGCCGACTCGGTCGAACTGCCGGCGGGCTACGAATCCCTCGCGACTCCAGCCGTGTTCGCATCGGTGACGAGGACGCTGGCTGCCAACACCGCCGCCTGAGTCTGGCTCTTCCCGGCGCCAGCCCAACCGACGCTTCAACAACGTCGGTGGGCACAACACCTTGCTACGCGATCAGGAAACGGACCACTCGCTGAGCCGGTCGTTGTTCTGCTCGACGACATACAGGTGGCCATCGGGTCCGAAAGCCAACCCCTGCGGGGTCCTCAGCTTTCCCAGCGTCGTGCCTGCCCCGCCGAATGTGGCGACGAGAGTACCGCTGCGTGTGTACTGCGCAACGGTGTTGCTCGACGCGAGGGCGATGTAGAGGTAACCCGCGTCGCCTGCGATGCCGAACGCGCCATTGGCCGCTCCGACGTTGAACTTCCCCAGCTGTGTTCCAGCGGCAGAGAAGTGATACACGGCACCACTCGCATCGACGTCGGTCCAGATCGATCCGTCGGTGTCAACCCAGATCCCGCGCACGAAGCCCAGCGCGCTGCCGATGGTTCCGGTCTTGACACCAGAGCTGTTGAAGACCACGACGTCCTGTCCGTTGCTGTTGGCCGCGTACACGGTGCCGTTGGATGCGCACGCCACTCCATACGGGTCGGCCAGCCCTATCCCAGCCCATACCTCATGGCCGGAGGTGGTCCAGGCGACGATCTCATTGGAGTCCGTATTGGCAACGATGAGGTCGCCGTTCACCGGGTCGAAGCACATCAGCCGCGGATAGTTGAAGGTGCTGGCTGTCTCCCCACGCATGCCCCACACAAGGGAGAACTTGTAGACGCCGCCGACCAGCGTGAATTTCTCGATGCGTTCGTTGTAGGTGTCGGTGACGAAGAGATCACCGGCCGCGTCGAACGTTGCTCCCCGCGGTCCGTTGAAGCCACCTGTCGGTGGAGGGCTGGGCGGAGTTGGGACGGCCCGAATGAAGGTGCCGCTCTCGGTGAACTCCTCGGCGCGGAAGTCGCCCAGATCACCGACCCAGACGTCGTGGCTGCCGTCCACCGCGATGTCGCGTGCCCCGTCTTCGAATTGCCCGGGACCGGTCCCGCAATCGCTGCCGGTGGAACCGACGCCGTTGAAGTTGGTGATGAACTGACCGAAGTTGGGGCTTGATGGGTTGGCGTTGAACTCCTGCACCAGGCACCCCTGTCCATTGCTGACGAAGGCAAGGTTGTTGGTGGCGTCGATCGCGAGTCCGCGCATGTCAAACGTGCTCGAAACGCCACCCGGCGGGAGAATGGTCTTGATTGGCTTGGTGCCCGTCAACCCGTTCGGCCAGATGTCGATGCGATGATGTCCCTGGTTGGCGATCCACACGTTGTGCGCGCTGTCGAATGCAAGGCTGCGCGGCTGGATGAAGTTGTTGGGCGAAGGCGGCGAGATGAACTGCGCCGGTGCGGTCGGATTGCTCGGGTCGAGAATGACCATGCTCTTGGCCCACTGGTTGGAGATGTAGAGCTTCTCGTTGACGGGGTTCACGGCGCACTGCGACGGGTACGTGAACGCCACCGGGTGCACCGCCGAGGTGGTCCCCCAGCTGGTGATGAACGCCCCGGTCGGGCCGTACTCATTCACGTCGTAAAGGCTGCCTTCGGTCATGAAGACATCACCTCTGCCGGGACCGGTGGTGGTGTCCACACAGATCCCGAACGGAGCCTGATTCGTGCCAGGACCGAAACCCTCCTTACCCGCAAATACGAACGGCGTCGCCGGGGTGCCGTTGGCGTTGTAGTGGACGATCCGAAAGTTCCAGTAATCACCGATGAGAATGGAGCCGTCGGGCATCGTCGCCGCCCCCCAGGCATAGACCTGGGCGGTCGCGGTGCCTCCAATGGTGGTGATGGGGGTCGCAGTGAACGTCGCTGCCTGGGCTCCAACAGATCCCAGAAGCGCCAGAGCTGTGGCCAGCGGCAGCACGATGGCAGCAGGCCGGGCCGCAGTCCGAACTCGAAACGCCATGGTCAACCACCCCCTGAACCGGATCGCTTTCTGGGATCTCCCCTACGGTCGCTCGTGGGACCGCCTCCACCGGGATGATAGCGATTCCGTCCGCAACGCGTCCTCCAGGGCGTCGACAATGCGCTGCTCCCTGAGGGCGTTGCACAAGGAGAATCAGAGGTGCTGGGACGGCTGTGCGTGGGGCACATATGACCCGAGCAGCAGCGTACAGTTCCATCTGCCTCGCACGTGGCTGTCGACCGATGCGGGGCCAGGAAAAGGGCTTGGGAGGCGGTCAGATGGTGGGGAATGGGAATCGGGCGATCCGGCGGGTTGCAGCCCTGGGTTCGTTGCCTCTGGTTCTGATGGCGGTTGCTCCCGCAAGCTCTGGAGTGCTCGCCGCCGGAACCGGCCCCAGCTTTCGTAACTCGGCGGTCAGCGGCGGTGGGTTCATCGGCGTACTGGATCAATCGACAGCGGGGACGCTGATCGCCGGCGGCGATACCCAGGGGCTCTTCCGATCTGCCGACGGCGGCCAGACCTGGACCCCGCAGTCCACCGGGCTCCCCGCGTCGGCATATCACGTGGCAGCGCTGCTGGCTGTCGGCGGCGCCATATATGCCGCAGTCGGGACCGGGGGCGGCGGCGGGGTCGCCCAATCCCAGGACGACGGCCTGACCTGGACCATGTCTGCGTCGGCCGGCGCAGGATCCGCACCGGCCTTCGACGGCACAAACCTTCCAGGCCAGCTGGGGCATCCGAGGGCCACAGGCAATCTGCTCGCGACCGATGGATCATTTCTCTACGCGGCATCGTTCGGGCGCGGTCTTCAGCGGTGGCCGGTGACATCCACCAACCTGGGAGCCGGCTGGCAGTGTGTCGCGCTGTGCACGTCATACATGAACTCCATGTCACTCGACGGCCAGGGCGACGCGTTCGTCTCGGTCATCAGCAGGACAGGGGCGAGCCAGGGTGTTGCCGAGGTCACCAACCTTGGCTCGAAACCGCATTCCACGACGATCAGCGCAACGAGGGGCGTATCCACAGGCGTGCAGGAGTTGCTCAGCCTCGGTTCGCGCCTGTACACGGCAGGAACCAACGGGATCGGTTACTGGATCGGCGGCAAGTGGACGGTGCTCGACTCCTCTGCGCACTGGTACACGCTGACCGGGTACGAAACCACTGCGGGAAGCACGCCATTGGACGTGCTGTATGCAGCGACGTATTCGGGCCACGGCAGCAACGATGTCGAGCAGTTGATCGTCAACGGAACCCACGTGACGATCACCGGCCTGGTCCCGAACGGGAGCGTCGGGACCACAATCTATGGCTCCGGGATCCAATGGTGGGAGGCGACCAACGCCGGTCGGGCCAACCAGAACCTCGGCCCAGAAGCAATGATCGGTGGCTGTCCGTCGTCGACAAGCGCACTGTGCGCGGGGAGCACCGTCGATTTCTTCGTTGGTTCGAACATCCTGTTGCTCTCTCACAATGGGGGCGCACCAGACTCGCTGCTCGCCGCAGGGAGGTCTGGTGTCTGGCACTACGACCCCTCGACGACACCCCCATGGCTCCCGGCCGTCACCGGTCTCAACTCCACGTTCGACCTCGCGATCGCTGTCGACCCGAGCAACAGCGCAGACGTCGCCGCTGCCGACGCGGACTGGAATGTCCTTGACTCATCCGATGACATGGCCGGCGTGAACGTTGCGACGGCCCCGCCGGTCTTCAACGGCAATAGCACCGGCCTCAGCGTGACCTGGGATGCAAGCGTGTCGCCGTCCGCGGTGATCGTCTCGGGGGCCAGCCGGGTGACGAACTCGCTTGGCGCGATCTGGTACAACGCAGGCTGGGCGGCAGGTGGTGCGTGGACGTCATTGCCGCTGCCCACCGGCATTTCGGCGCGACCGATCGCGCTCGCCGCCCATGCGATCAGCCCCGGCGCCTACGTGCTGCTCGCTGCTTTTGAGAACAAGGGCGTCTACGCCTTCTCCGGCACGGGGACCTCAGGAGCGTGGACATTGGTGCCGTCCGGGGTTACCGGGGGACCGACCATCTCGCCGGGCGATATCCACGGGGTCAGCCTGGCGTGGTCCAGCGACGGCAGCGCCGTGTTCATGTACGACACCGGGACACATGCGGCGTGGGAATCCACTTTCAGCGGCGTGGCGTTCACGCCATGGCTGAAGGTCTATTCGGACACCAGCAGCACGCCAGGCCGAGGATGGGTTACCGGCGATCCCAATGTTCCAACCGAGGTGTGGATCTCCAATACGAACGGTCTCGGGTCCATTGACACGGCGACCTGCACCATCACCCCCTGCACGCCGCTGTGGGTCACCACGACTCCGGGTGGGCCGCTCGCGACGTATGCGAGCACAGGTGGCGACTACGTGTACATGGCTGGTGGCGGCGTGCTACCGGCTTTCTGGGAGGTACAGGTAACTCAGTGCGCCGTGACATGCCCTTCGGCCGCCGGATTCACGGACCCGTACTACAGCCAGGTGGCAGCCAATGCCATTGAGCTCGCTGCCGGCAAGGATGGCCTCGTGTACCTGGCCACGCTTGGGAATGGCATCGCCGTGGCGACGGCGCCGTAAGTCCGGTTGCACGTCGCGCCGGTCAGACCCGGTAGTCATGCAACGGCGGCGGTCCTGGACCGCAGTCTTCCGTTGACCCGATTTACGTCGGGTCGTCGGCACCTCCGATATTGGAGTTGAGCTGAGCTGCGCTGACCGGTCGCTGCACCATGTGCACCCGACCGAGTGGGACCTGTGAGTAGTTGAAGGCGTTGGTGAAGGGGTATGCGGCGGCATCGTTCGAGTTGAGCGGAGTCAGCCCAAAGTTCTGTTCGACATACGCGAGGATGCCGGCGAAGGTCGTCGGCGTCGTGTCGACGTAGCCGGACACGGCATAGGGCGACACGATCACCACCGGCTCGCGCGTGCCTTGCTGGCTCCCGTCCGGATTCTTGCCCGGCGGGACCTGGTCGTAGAAGCACCCGCAGTCGTCGTACGTGATGAACAGCACGGTCGATGACCACTCCGGCGAGCTCTCGAGAGCGGTCACGACCTTCCCGATCCAATTATCGCCAACCGTCATCGAGGTGCCGTTGTGTTGGGAGGCGTTCGCGTCAACCTTGTCATCACCAGGCAGGAGGAGACCGAAAGCAGGCAGGGTCCCTGCTGCGGCGTCGGTGAGAATCTTGTCTGTCGGGACGAGGTTGGCGCGCTGCGAAGTGTCAAGGCACTCGGCGAAGCTGGGGCAGGTGGCCCAGTTGTACGAGCCGCCACCGGTCTTCGGACCTGAGATCGTCGCGTAGAGTTTCCATGAAAGCGACGCCGCATCGAGCCGATCCATGATCGTCGGGACGTAGCTCACCGGGGTCTTCTTGAACGCACCGCCGTTAGGATTCGGCAGCGCCGGATCCGGGATGCACGACGGCTCCTGCACGACAGTTTTCGCGGAGGTGACCCAGGCGCTCGTCTTATTTGAGTCGCACCCCCATCCAGGCCCCGCACGTTCTGGGGCGGGATTGTTCCCGAGAAAACCGTCTGTGGTCGCGGCGACCGCGTAGAGATGGCCGCCCCACGATGGACTGTCCGCCTCACTGAACGTTTCGTCACTAATGGCGAATTTGCTCGCAAGCGCCGTCAGGTTGGGGATCTGAGTCGGGGTGTAGTAACTGATGCAGGGATATGAGGGGGCGGCGCAGCCGTGCACCTTGGCCCATCCGTCCATGGCACCGCCGTCGATCGCGGCTAGCTGCTCCGCGACGCTGTGATCGACCTGAGGAACGATGTCCGGGGCCTGTGTCGGCGTGACGACTTTGCCACCGGCAAGCGTCACCGTCGGGGGCATGCCGACGCAGTGGCCGCTCTGCGCGCACCAGTACCCGAGCAGATTGTCGAAGGAGTGGTTCTCCTGGTACATGACGATGACGTGCTGGACCGGAGACGTCGCTTGGGCGTGGGATGCCGTGGCGCCCGCAGTGCCCACGACCGCGGTGAGCGCCGTCAAGGGGAGAACGATCCGCCTGAACATTGCAGTCCCCCTCCTGATTGAGCTGATAGACGCATAGTCGCACAAGCGTGTGGCATAGGACATGACCCTCCAGCGCCTCCCGCCTTACCTCCCAAACGCGTCAAACATCCCAGTTCCCCATTGGGTATAATCGCTCCAGGCGGGTTCCATACCCGGGTCCAGGAATCAGGTCGGTGGATTAGAGACAAGGGGGCGAGATGCGTCTAATCAGGGTTGCGATTGCTGCGGCGTTGCCGCTGGCGGCGGCGACAGCGGTACTGCCCGGCGCTGGGGCGTCGGCGGCACCGGCGGTGCTGGCCGCGCCGACCTACTCGAGCACGCTGGTCGGCCCAGGACAGGCATCGATGTATCCGGTGGACGTCACGCAGAACTCCCAGTACTACTTCGTCCTCGATGCCGGCCGCTACCGGCTGGTTGCGGTGAATCGCACCACCGGCGCGATCGATTGCCAGATCGGCGGTCTCCAGGGAAGCGGGCCCGGGCAGTTCGGCGACGCCCGTGCGCTGGACTACGATGCCATCAGCAACGAGCTCTACGTCGCAGATACCCCGAACAACCGCGTCGAGATCTTCTCGTTCTCGGGCTCGCTCTGTGCGACCAATTCCCCAAGCGCCTTCACGTTCGTCTCCCAGTTCGGCGCCAAGGGCAAGGGGAACGAGCAGTTCACCCAGGTCTATGGCGTGGCGGTCGATACCACGAACAGCTGGGTATACGCCGTTGACGGAGCTGGTCGCGTCGAGAAGTCGTCGCTGACCGGCACATACATCAGTCAGTTCAATGCCGGCGGGACACTCAACCAGCCTCGCCAGGTCACCGTGGCGCCCAACGGCGACGTCCTGGTGATGAATGCGCGCAACCACGAGTGCGATGTGTTCAACACCTCGGGCTCGCTGCTCTTCGCCTTCGGGAGTCTGGGCACCGGCCCCGGTCAGTTCACCGACGATCCCCGGGGCGTCTCGGTCAGCTCGAATGGCACCCTGGCGTTCGTCACCGATGCTGGTGGCAAGCGTGTCGAGGTCTTCAATCTTGTGTCGACCGGTGGCAATTACAGCAGCGCGCCCTTTGCTTACACCATTCCATCGGGCACTGGTGCGAGCCAGTTCGTCGGGCCGCGCGGGCTCACCACCACCTCGGACAACCACCTGCTGCTGACCGACGAGTGGGGCTTCTCGCTTCATGAGCTGAGCTTCACGTCCAGCGGCGCCACCATCACCCGCAACCTCTTCGGCACCGGACCACCCCTGCCCGGGGTCAACTCGCCACGCGGCGTCCGGGTCGCTGCCAACGGTCAGATCTACATGGTCGATTACTGGAACATGCGCATCGAGTACATGAACTCCAATGGCACCGGAGCCGCGTCGTTCGGCTTCCGCGGCAATCCCAACCAGGCAGGGGCGATCAACTTCGCCTGGGATGCCGCCATCCAGCCGGGCACCGGGGATGTCTTCGTCGCCAACCGCGAGAACGACCAGGTCGAGGTGTTCTCCGCGACCGGGACCTCGCTGCTCATCTTCGGCAAGAACGGCACTGCCAACGGCGACTTCAAGTTCCCGCAAGGCATCGCCTTTGCCCCGGACGGCACTCTGCTGGTCGATGACTCGGGTAACGACCGCATCGAGCGCTTCACCATGTCGGCCGGCAACACGAGCGCAACATGGAAGGCCAACTACGGCAAGAAGGGCACGGGCAAGACCGCGCCTGCCGGGGACCTCAACAACCCGACCGGGATCGCCGTTGCCCCGGACGGCACCATCTGGGTCGCCGACACCCTCAACAACCGCATCCAGAGCATGTCCACCTCGGGCACCTGGACCGTGATCAGCACCCCGACCGGCACTGGTCATCAGCCCAGTTTCAACGTACCGTGGGGCGTCACCGTCGCGCCCGACGGCAGCATCTGGGTCTCGGACACAGGCAACAACCGGGTGGTCTCGGTGAGCGCCACCGGAGCGCTCAACTTCAGCGCCACTGCGGCGACGATGGGCGTCCCCAACGCCCCGGCTGATTCGCTCATCTTCCCGTTTGCTCTCGCCTTCAGCGGCAACACCGTCTATCTCTCCGACATCTGGAACAACCGCGTTCTGGTGTTGACGACTCACTAGCTACAAGGGTGCCGAGGGGATGACCCTCGGCACCCGCCATCCCGATCAAGACAAGATCAGATCGGCGCTCGGCGACGCGTTAGCAACTGAAACGTGACACCGGCCGGGCAGAGTGGTTTGCGACGACGCAAGCCGTTCAGCCCGAGGTATCCCAGTGTCTCTTCTCTCTCGTCGACGTGCGCTCATCGGCGCAGTGAGCGCGATCACTGCGCTGATCGCCACAGCCCCGATCGTCACGGCATCGGGTTTGCCCGGGTCCCGCGCGCAGATCGCTCAGTCGACGCGTCAGTTGGACGCCTCTACGAGTTCGAGTTCCTCGCCAGTGCTGCTTTACGCGCAGGACTGGAACGGTGCTTCAAACGGGCGCTCCACGAGCGCCTGGCAGCAGGTTGCGCAAACCCACTCGATATTGGTCGGCTCATCCGGATCGGTCTACGGAAATATGATCCCGCAGCTGCACGGTTGGAACCCGGCGGTCAAGGTCCTGGTGTACGACCTCGGTCCTTACACGATCAAGGGGTCAGCAGAGTTCACCACGTTGATGGCCGCACACCCGGATTACTTCGCTCGTGATGTATCGGGCAATCTGATCACCATGGGGGCATCCAGCGGGAGCGGTGCCTTCCCGAACAACTACCTGATGGACGAGGCGAATCCAGGGTGGCAGGCCGAGGAGGCCTCGCGAATACTCACCAACATCGACAAGTACGGGTACGACGGCGCCTACATCGATTCGATGGGTCCGAGTCCCCTGACGGGCGGTGATACCGGAGTCCCGGTCGACCCTTCGACCGGTCATGCATTCACCGCCACCTCGTGGATGCAGGCCTCGGGGCACGCCCTCTCCGTCATGAAGGCTGCGATCGGTTCGAAGTTCCTGTTATCGAGCGGTCTCGTCAACGGGTCGGAGTTCACGAGCTACACGCACTATCTGTCTGACTCGACCGCAAACGGCGCGCAGACCGATTCCTGGCTGCGGCTCGCCGGTTCCTCCGCGGCCCAGTACCCGGCCGTGTCCACGCTAGCCTCCGACCTGGCCATGGTGCAAACGCTGAATGCAGAGGGCAAGGCATTCTTCGGATGGACGAAGCTGTGGACGGCTGCCACACCCGCTCAGGCATCGGCGTGGAACACGTACGCGCTCGCCGCGTACCTGCTTGTTGACAACGGTGTCAGCGACTACTACTCGTTCAGCATGCCGTCATCCAACGCTGACCGCACAACGATCTACTTTCCGAATGAGCTCGCTGCTCTCGGTGCACCGCTGGGTAGTTATTCGCTCACCAATGGCGTGTACAGCAGGGCTTTCCAGAACGGCGCTGTGTCGTTGAACACGAATACCAATGGTGCCTCGATCGTCTGGGCGGTCAAGCCCACGGTGGCCGCGGTGACGCCATCTGCGGGTCCGGTGACCGGAGGCCAGGTGGTCACCGTGACGGGGTCGGGATTCGCGGCTGGCATGTCGGCAACACTCAACGGAACGGCGGTGACTCCATCGAACGTGACTGCGAACTCATTCACGTTGACAACACCAGCGGCTTCCGCCGGCTACACACAGGTCCAGGTGACCACCACCCTGGGCGTGAGTCCCCTCACGTCCGCCACGGGCTACATCTACGCTCCCCTGGGCAACTACGTCCCGCTGCAGCCGTTTCGAATCCTGGACACGCGGGCGACGTCCTGCGCCCAGTGTTCGGGTGGCGCTCTGACCGCGGGAGCAACCCGGACGGTGCAGATCACGGGCCTGAGCGGGCTGCCGAGTGGATCCGATCCCGTCCCGTCGACCGCCACCGCCCTGGTGTTGAATGTCACCGCGGTTTCCGGCTCGGCGTCGAGCCTGCTGACCATCTATCCCAACGGGACCGGCCGCCCCACCGCATCCAACCTCAACTTCGCGGCGGGCAACGTGACCGCGAACCTTGTGACGACGGTCCTGGGCCAGAGCGGTACGTCCGACGCCAACCGGGAGGTGAACGTCTACAACGCGATGGGAACTGTCAATGTCGTCGCCGACGTCGAGGGGTACTTCGCGGCGGGCGCGTCGACCGATCCGACCGGTGAGTTCCACCCGATGGCGCCCGTGCGGGTCTGCGACACGCGCAGCAGTGCGGCAACCAACCCATGCAGGGGTCGTGAACTGGTTGGCGGGATTCCGATGGCGGTGAATATCACGTCGAGCGGCTCGGACGCCATTCCTGGAACCAATGCGGCCGCCGCGGTGCTCAATGTGACGGGCGTCGCCGGCTCAGTGGGCACCTATGTGAGCGTCTATCCGACGCTGCCCGACGGTACATGCGCGTTGCCAACGGTCTCGTCGCTCAACCTCAAGGTGGAACAGATCCAGGCGAATCGGGTGATGGTCGCACTCGGCCCCGCAGCAGCCGGCGGCTCCGACACGTCGGTGTGTGTGTTCAGCGCCGTTGGAGTGATCAACGTCCTCCTGGATGCGAGCGGCTGGTACGGAACACCCGGTGCCGCAACCGGGGATCAGTACCAGGCCATCGGTCCGAGCCGTGTCTGCGATACCCGGGTCGGGTCAGGGCAGCCGTGTGCGGGCCACGCCATCGGCGCCGCTCCATACGTCGTCAGCGTAGCGAGCGTCGGCGGGGTCCCAGCCGTGGGTGCGGCCCAACCAGCCCTCGCAGTGATCGCCAACCTGACGGCGATCTTGCCGACCGCTCCAACCTACCTGACTGTCTACCCGGCCAACCTCGTCACGCATCCGCTCGCGTCCGACATCAACGTGAATCCCGGTGAGGTGCTGGCGAACCTGTCGAGTGTCGAACTCGACAGCGCTGGTGACATGGCCGGATTCAACGCCGCCGGAAGGGTCAACGTGGTCATCGACGTCGAAGGCTGGTTTCAGTAGCGCTAGGCGAGGGTGTACACCAGGATTCGATCGTTGTACGTGTCCGCGATGTAGAGCTTGCCGTTCGTTCCGAATGCAACGTTCTCAGGATCGAACAGCGACTTGGGGCCACCGCCGGTGACGTCGCTGCCGTTGATGATCGCCGCGACGGTGCCATCGGACTCGTTGAGGACGACAACACGGTTGTTCGTCCGGTCGGCGACTGCGAGCAGGCCGCTGCCGTTCGAGGCGGCGCCGTAGGGCTTGTTGAAGCCAGATGTGAACGTTGCAACGGTCGAACTGACATGTCCACCGCTCACCTTGAGCTCGACCACACGATTGTTGAGGCTGTCTGCCACGAACAGATTGCCGGTGCTGGGATCGATGCCGACGCCTGTTGGCATCGAGAACTGGCCGGCTCCTGAGCCCTTCGTGCCATAGGTGCTCACCGCCTTCTGGGTGCTGACGTTCCACGATTCGACGCGATTATTCCTCGTATCCGCGATCCATGCGTACCCGCTGCCGATCGCGATCGAGGAGGGATAGTTGTCGTCACCAAGCGCGGTGCCTACGACGCCGAACTTCGCGAGGCCGTTGCATCCGGACGCCGTGGGATGCAGCACCTGAAGGTCACTCTGTTTGGTATCGGCGATCCAGTAGTTTCCAGTGGTCGGGTCGACGGCGACGCCGCGCGGCCAGTTGAAGTCACCCGTGCTGCTGAAACCGCGCTGCCCGCATGTGTTAACGAGCGTTCCGCCGGAGGTGAACACATCCACGCGCTGGTTCACCGAGTCCATCGCCACAACATCGCCTGATGCGTCGAATGAGATCCCGCGGACCTGGTTGAACACCGACGTGCTGGTGTTACCGGGCGGGACGATCGGATTCGGAATCGTCTGGCTGTACGTGTAGCCGCTCGACGACCGGGTGAACTCCTCGACGCGGTACCCCCAGAGGTCGGCGCCCCAGACATTGCCGTGGCTATCGACGGCGACGCGACGCAACTGGGTGAAGGTGCCGGTCTGGCTGTCTGTTCCGGCCGTGCCCATCTGCGCAACGTACGCGCCGGTCGGCGTGAATTCCTGGATGCGGTCGTTGTTGGAGTCCGCCACGTAGATCGCCTCACCCGGCGAGCCGCCATTGATGAAGGGATCGGTGCCGATGGCAACGCCGTAGGGATTCATGAACTGGCTGTTGCCGGAGCCCTTGGTTCCCCAGGAGTGGATGCAGCTTCCAGTCGACGAGAACTCCAGGATGTTGTTGCTCTCGTAGTTCGCCACGTACACGTTGCCGGAGGCGTCAGCGGCGGCGTCGCGCATGCGGTTGAGGACGCATGCGCCCTTCGACGAGATCGTCCGTACCACTCCACCAGAGGTGTTGAACACGTTCACCTGGCTCTTTGTCCCATTCGCGACATACACGAGCTCTCCGGCCGGAGTCGTACTCACCGTGATTCCGATGGGTGCGCCGCCACCGGGAACCTTGAAGGGGTTCAACAGGCACTTGCCGTTCGCTCCATTGAGCTTCACCACGCGCCCGTTCCCATTGTCGGCCACATAGACGTTGCCCGCGGAATCAACGCCGACGTCACGCG
Source organism: Candidatus Dormibacteria bacterium (assembly GCA_044450385.1). Lineage (GTDB taxonomy): Bacteria > Chloroflexota > Dormibacteria > Aeolococcales > Aeolococcaceae > Palsa-851. The sequence goes on along the minus strand of JBIOIZ010000014.1, from coordinate 30,594 downwards.
GCTGCTCGAACTGCGGAAAGCCCGTGGGATTGGAGCCGCACGGTGCGGCGCTTCCCTCGGAACCGATCCTCCAGACCAGAGTCCCGGTTGAGGTGTACTCGGCGACCTGGTCATTGCCGGTGTCGGCGACGATGATGTTGCCGTTCGGGGCGATCTCCATCCCCGACGGGTACATCGCCGCATGACCTGGGCCACCGATGGTGGCCGAGTACGCGGCGGTGACCGCCGGAGCAGCGATGGCGGGCGTGGCAGCCACCAACCCTGAGACGGCGATGGTCGCGCCGAGGATCACCCGCGAGCGCGACCCGAATTTCGGTCTGGACATACAACTCCTTCCTGCGCTCATCAATCATCGAGCCTGTCTCCAGGCTCCCCCCAACTGCTGACGAATCGAGAGCAATGCTACCAGTCTGAGAGGGGCTCCATGGGCGGCGTCGCGACCTCGATTTGCTGGTAATTCGGGATAGGCGATGACATGGTCAAGGCGCGCCACCCGCAGCCCGAAGGCAAGGGGCGACGCGCCTTGTAGCGGCACGAATTACGAGCGAAGGCCGGTAGTCACGATCAGGGGTTGAATACCTCGACTCGGCCGTTGCTGTAGTCGTCGACGTAGATGAGGCCGGCACCGTCGACGGCGATCCCGAGCGGGCGGCTCAGCTGACCGTTCCCGGCGCCCTTCGTCCCCCAGGTGGCGAGGAGGCTGCCGTCACTGACGTTGAACGCGCTGACGTCATTCTTCGTGGACTGGGTCACGTAGAGAGTGCTGCCGTCGGGGCTTAGTGCGACGCCGTAGGGGCCGCCGAGATTGGTGCCAATCGTGCGAGTCAGCATGTAGGTCAGAGAGAACGGGCTGGCAACCACAGTGGGCGTGAACACGTCCACGACGCCCTCGTTATAAGAGGCCGCGTAGATGATGCCGTTCGCGTCCACCGCGGAGCTGGGGCATCCGTTGAAGACGGCAGGTTCAACCAAGGTTCCGCAGGGGAATTCGGCAACAGTTGTGTATGCACCGGTCCCAGTCGTGTCCTGCATCACCTGGTAGTACCCGATGCCGCTGTCCGGGATGTACAGCGTAGTGGGGTCCAGAAGGTTAAGCGGGTCTCCAGGCGGCCCCGGCGCCGCGGTGATTCCGTCCGAATAGAAGAACTGCCCAGGGCTGAACCCCTCACCGCCGAAGTCCTCGACAAAGGTCGCTGGATTGGTCGCTCCGGCCGTGTACTCCTTGATGTATCCCGACCGCGTGTCGGACACCCAGACATTTCCATTGTTCGGGTCGACGGTGATACCGCGGGGGTAGTCAAGGGAGAAGGGGCCCGCCAGGTTTGGCAGGCGGCTGCCCCATTGCTGGACGGGCGTCCCAGGTGTACCGGTGGTGCTGGACGGCCCGTTGAACTGCTGGATCCTCTGGTTGAACGTGTCGGCCACATATACGCTTGTCCCGTCATGTGACACCGCAACTCCGTTGGCGTCATTCAGGCCTCCCAGCGGCGGCGGAACCGACGGCACGGGCAGGGAGTTGATCCAGGCACCAGGCGAGGTGCTGGCATACGGTGGATTGAACGCATCGACCACCCAGCAGGCATAGTCACTCACATACACCGTGCCATTGGAATCGACGGCGATGTCACGCGGAGCGTCGAGGACGCCCTGGCCCGAGCACGTTCCACCAACGCTGGATTCTGGGGTCCCGATGGTTCCGAAATAGCTTCCGCTCGCGAACTTACCGGCGGTGAGAGTGAAGTTGAAGACGGCGACGTCTTCCTTGGCAGCATCGGCGATGTAGGCGACGTCATGGACGCGATCGAGCTTCATGCCGCGAGTGTTGGCACTCACATCGGTTTTGGTGCCGAAGGTTCCCTCGAACGTCTTTCCATCGCCGCTGAAGACCTGGATGCAGTGGTTGGAGACATCATTGACATAGACGTTGCCGAAGTTATCAACATCGATGCCGCGGATCACGCCGAATTGCCCCTTGGCGCAGTTGGTCCCATTGGTACCGAACTGGCCGAGTGAGTTCCCATTTGCGTCGTACATCAGTACGATATTCGGCGACGACTTCGAGAGTCCCGTGGACTGCACCAGGTAGACGGTGCCGGCCGCATTTACGGCGATAAATGGGGCGTAGTAAGCCACGGAGTTGGTGACCTTGAAGAGGAACTTCCCCGTCTTGTCGAACTTCATGTAGCCGTAGCCGTTGAATGCGAAGGCGACCACGAACGACCCATCGGTCGGGTCGACGGCAATCTCCGAAGGCTGCTCCGAGAACTGCCCGGGGCCTTTGCCCTTGGAGCTGTACGTCGTCATGTACGACCCGTCCGAGGCGAATCGTTTGACGTCGTAGTTGTTGTAGTCGTCGACGAGGAGTGACCCGGGCTCCGATCCGGTTCCGCCGCTCGTCGTCGGGTCCCACGCCATCCCAAATGGATAGACAAATGCGGGTCCCGGCTTTCCGATCGTCATGTTGAACGTCGGTGTCGTGAACGTCGGGGCTGCTTTGACCTGCGCGGCCGCACCACCCGCCGCCGCGATCCCGGTCACTGCGACCACGCCCGACAACGCGATCAGTCGAATTCTCGATGAACGCGGCGCGCGCGCGCCCGACTCGTGTGTCATTCCCACTCCCATCGTCAGCCCTCTCTAGTGACGCTAGCCACACCCCATGGGCTCGGGTTTCGAGAGAAGAACGCTCCCTCCGGGGGACCCGAGTCCGCGACCAGACTTATCTTACCGTGTCACCGGAAGAGATGTAATCCCCCCGTTCGCTCCGAACGCGTCATCACGAGCGGCCTACAGAGCCCCTTCACGTGCCGCAGCCGCCGGCACCCTGGTTGGTCAACCCGCCTGAGCCCCGCACGCCTCGGACCGAGGAGACGGGATGGGAACAGCGCTTTGGGGCTGTGCAGCGTTTGACCCCTTTGGCAGACCTCCCGATCTGAAGGAGTCAGGCCGAATGCTGAATTCAAATATCACCTACTAGGATGACTTTGTTCGCACCGACGAATACACCCGCACGGGATGAGACAGGTGTCGTAGACTGCCGCCGACCTAGACGAGCTGATTCTCCGTGGTCACGTCAAGCCGCCCCGGTACGCCCCGGGGGAGAGAACCTGCGCGAGCCCTGCTTGCGCTTTGGGGAGAATGCCTGTGAAGCCAAGGTGGACCGACCGCGCCCTCAAAGGTGGCGCACTCATTGCCGTCAGCCTCGTTTTCGGGATTGCCTACGTCTCGTCGCCATCACTACTCGGATCCAAGCCTGCAGGAATCGCCGCACTCAACTCCGGCCGCTCCAGTGGCCTGACCCAGTCCGCACATGGTGCGGTTGGCCAGTCCGCCGCAGCGCTGACCCCTGGATCCACCAGTGACGCACCGGCGAGCTCGGGAACAATCGTGGCCTCGGGTGTGAGCCCAGGTGTGACGATACCGGGGTCGACATCAAGCAGCATCGGCCTCTGGGCCGCTGACTGGGGCGGCGCTGCGTCGAGGCGCTCCACCGCGGGGTGGCAAGCCGCGGCGAAGAACGATCGAATCCTCATCGGCGGCGCCGGAATCTACTCCAGAATGATTCCGCAGTTGCATTCGTGGAATCCGAATCTCACGGTGCTCGTCTACAACCTCGGGCCGTACCTTCAGAAGGGCTCGTCGTCGTACAACTCGATCCTGTCGGCTCATCCGACCTGGTTCGCGCACGACAGCAAGCACCGCCTCATCAATCTGCCGATGTTCCCGGGCAACTACCTCATGGACGAAGGCAACTCGGCGTACCGGGCGTGGCAGGCTCAGCAGCTTGCGGCGGCCGTCTCGTCGGGCGGCTTTGACGGAGCCATGGTCGACTCGGTGGGCGACGCTCCCGTCGGTGGCGGCCACTACTCCAGTGGCGTCCCGGTGAACGCTGTCACCGGCAAGCCCTACACGGTGGCGCAGTACCTCGCGAACTCTGTGCTGCTGCTCAACGGCGACAAGGCCGCGCTCGGGACCAAATATCTCGCGTTCAACGGCCTCATCAGCGGACCCGAGTACCTCAGCGCAACACACATCCTGGCGTCATCCAATGCCAATGCCGGGGTCTCGGAGTTGTTCCTGCGCCAGCCGACTGGCTCGATCAATGCCTTTCCAAATGCGACGACCATCCAGGACTCGATCGCGATGATGACCGACCTTGGGGCGGCCGGCAAGGCGTTCCTCGGCTGGACCAAGGTCTGGGTAGGAGGATCCGCGGCTCAGGTCTCGAAGTGGGAGCAATTCACTCTCGGCGTCTACCTCCTCGGCCGGCAGGGGGCGTCGTACCTGGACTTCATGCCCTCCCACAGCGCGGACAACACATCGGTCAGCTACTCGAATCTCACTGACAACCTGGGGGCTCCGCTTGGTTCCTACACGTTGTCGGGGTCGACGTTCTCGAGAAGCTTCCAGCACGGGAAGGTCACGGTGAACGCGGGCACCGGAGCCACAACCGTCACCATCATCTAAAGCTTGAACAGCACCCGGCCGTCACGGCTCCGGCCGTGGCGGCTGCGATGCTGGTCGCGGTCGGTCGGTTGAGCGCACCGACTGCGACTGAACGAGGCAAGGCCGTCGCGGAAGCATCCGCGACGGCCTTTGCATTCTTGGAACGTGGGTTACGAGTGCATCTGGATGGTCGAACTCGTGGTCGACAGGTTCACCGTCACCGTCCCGTACTGGAAGGTGCGCGTATAGATGCTCCCGTTTACGGTGTACGCACCCAGCGCGGCTCCCATGTTCGAGGTGAGATTCGCGTAGGAGATCGCGGTATTGTCCGCGCTGTGCGACGGCATGAAGTCGAGCATCGACCCAGTCTGCTGCCCGAGCAGGTAGACGCCGACCGCGAACTGCTCCCACTGGGCGATCTGCGCCGGGGTTCCCGAGGACCACACCTTGGTCCATCCGAGGAAGGTCTTGCCGCGCGCAGCCATGTCCGCCATCATCGTCAGCGAATCGTTCAGCGTGACCGCGCTCGGGTATGACGTCACCGAGGCCGTCGGCTGACGGAGAAAGAGCTCGCTGACACCGGCGTTCGCGTTCGAAGTCGACAGAATTGACGACTCACGCACGAACATCGGTCCGCTGACCAAGCCGTTGAAGGCGAGGTACTTGCCATTCAGTGCCGCCTTGTCGCTGTTGAGCATGAGGACCTGGTTGTTCAGCCAATTGTCGACGGTGTACGGCGCCTTGGTCGTCGGATCGACCGGGGGAGAGCTCGCATAGTGGCCGAGGGGCCCGGCGCCCATCGAGTCATCCATTGCCCCGTCAAATCCATACTGCGCGACCGCCGCGGCGAGCTGGGCGGAGTGCCATGCGCGATACGCTGCGTTTCCCGGATCCATCAGGTAGTTGTTCGGGAACATGGGCAGGTTGATCAGGTTGCCACGACTGTCATGCGCGAACCAGCTCGGGTTGCTGGCGAGCACCGCGGTGAAGTTGGCGCTGCCCTTCTGAAGATAGGGTCCGAGGTTGTATTCGAGGATGGTGATCTTGGGGTTCCACGCCTTGAGCTGGGGGATCCACTTCTTGTAGACACCCGCCTGGCCGATGAGGACCGAATCGTTGGTTGCCGCGGCCTGCCATCCGGCGGCGCTCCGCTGTGATGCCGCACCGCCCCAGTCGGCTGCCCACAATCCGATCGTGCTTGCGGTGCCCGAGGCTGCAGTGCCGGACGTTGCCGTAAGGCTATGGCCGGCTTTGGGCGCTGCGCCGCCGGACTTCGACGTTCCCTTGGCGTGGGTCACAGGGACCGGCGCCGAGAGCGCGCGAAGGGCGGCGGTTGCACCAGCCAGATTCACGCCGCCGGGCGACGCGCCGACGGTGCCGGGGCCGAGGATCGCCAGTGCCGCTAGTGCGACACCTGCAGTTCCGAGTGAGTATCGAGCGCGGGGATGAGACATTTTTCGTTCCTGTTGTTTGGTTGCTTGTGCTGGGTGCCCGGCGTTTCACTGTGAGACCGGGCCGTTACATCGCGGTTGTCGGGCCGTCACTAAACGCCGACACAGAGGCCTGAGTTGTGATGAGGCGCTGTCTGCGCCGAGCTTGTCGGGCCACGTCGAATCGCTGGTCACGCCGGCACGGCGGCGCACAGGACGAGGCGGCGTGGCACCAGCCCGAAGGCGCTAGGTGAGTGCGAGCCCCGCAGCCATCAGCTGAGCCGGCGTGAACTGTGTCTGGTAGCCGGTCGGAAGCTCCACGCTGGTGGCCCCGATCGCCGCTGCACCGATCAACACTGCCTGGATCGAGCCGACCTTGGCGAGCGTCGCGGTCTGAAAGCCGATCGGGCCGCCGGTCTGGCGCATGAAGGCGTACATGGTCTGGTACGAGCCGCGGCCGGTGAGAAGGATCTGGCGGATACTGTTGTTCTCGAGCACCAGCTGATCCCCGAGCGCAGCGCGTCCGGACGTGATGAGCTGCTGCGTGAAGGCCTCATTCGTCGTATTCGGATTGGCCGTCTGATACGGGTTGAACGCGAACCCAACCCGCGTGTGCTTCCAATAGGTGCCGAGGAGAGCGATGTCCTGGATCTGCTGCTGCTCGTCAACGGCGGTTGTGTATCCGGCGGCTCGGAGGGCGATGACTGTCGAGGTGCTCTGGATCTGACGAATCAGCGGCTCGTTGTAGACGGTTGTGTTCTTGGCCATGTCGACCTCGCCGATCTCGGGGACGCTGTCGTACTTGGCGGCCAGCTCCGACTCAAACTGGTAGTAGGCGGCGCTGAATTGCGCGGTCCAGAAGCGCGGGCAGCAACCTGACGTGCCCGATGTCGGGTCGGTTACTGTGAAGCACGTACCGCCGAGGTTCAGCGCCCAGGTCGGCGAGTGAATCCCCGCCTCAACCCGCAGCTTGAGGGCCTCGGGGTGGGTCGGGTTGGCAGCATTCCAGGCACGTACGTCAGCAATCGCCTTGTCGATGGGATTGTTGGCTGCGATCGGCCCGCCGGCAGTGGGCTGCAACTCTGCCCAGGTGACATCGCCAACATCGCGGTTGCCCTGGTTGTCGCTCGTTCCCTGGATGTCGTACCCCCCTTCAGCGGACCGATAGGCCGACGGCGGCACACCCGTGCGGTTGAGCAAGCCCGTGAGTTGTGGCTTGAGGCCGGTGACCGTTGACTTGCTTGAATTGCTTGACGCTGCCTTATGGGACGTTGCTGCGGACGGCTTCTTCGGTGTCGTTTTGTGTGCAGGTGCGGCAACATGGTGAGTCACCACGTGCGGAACGGCCTTCGGCGCAATCGTGGGCGATGCCGCGACGTTGAGGGCCATTGCCGCGATGGTCGCGGCGCCTGTGGCGCATGCGGCGATGACGGTGAGCGAGAAGGTGGTGTGACGCATGATGTGAATTCCCAGCTGTTCTTTGACTACTGGGCCCAACTCTGATACGACGCAGTTGCGCCAAAATGGTCAATTAGTCACGAAATGGTTCGGTAGCGACCAGCATTGGTGCGTCAGCGCACACATAGTTACGTGCTGAGGAGCGCGCGAGGCCCGTGCTGAGGCCGTGTCTGCCGCGACACGAGTCGGTCGCATAACGACAACAAATCCCTGTGGCGGGGGACCGATCGTTAGCCTCGCCTCGACTTTCCATCCTTCTGGCGCGACCCCTCAGCAAATGCCTCATCCCCATAGACGCGCATGCCACCGCATTCCAGGCTCACGGCCGGGACGCGTGCTCTGATGCGCATCGCCCCGCTGTTCAAGGTGCTCGCAATTGGCGCGGTGGTGGTTGCCCAGGCAGTGCTATCGGCCGCTGACGCGACCCAGGCTCCACTGACTGGGTCCCAACAGGAAGGTGCGCTCTTCGCGAGTTCAAACAGTCGACTGCTCAGCGATACCTCAGCACTCTCAACGTATCTCGTGCAGCCGACCTACGCCGGCACGCGGGTTGGTCCGGGCTTCGCATCGATGTATCCGGTGGACGTTGCAGTCGACTCGCAGTACTACTTCGTTCTGGACGCTGGTCAGTATCGTGTGGTGGCAGTGAACCGGGTGACCGGCAACATCGATTGTCAGGTTGGCGGCAAGCAGGGTGGCGGACCCGGTCAATTCGGCGACGCGCGTGCCCTCGACTACGATGCGGCCACCTCTGAGCTCTATGTCGCCGATACACCGCACAATCGCATCGAGATCTTCTCGTTCTCCGACACCGCCTGTGCCACCAGCCCGTCGGGCGCGTTCAGTTTCATTGCACAGTTCGGCAGCAAGGGGAAGGGCGCCGAGCAGTTCACGCAGGTATACGGCGTCTCTGTCGACGCGACGCATGGCTGGGTCTATGCGGTAGACGGAGCGGGCCGTGTCGAGAAGTCAGATCTCGCCGGTAACTACATCAGTCAGTTCAACGCAGGCGGAACGCTGAACCAACCGCGCCAGGTGACAGTGGCTCCCAACAGCGATGTGCTCGTCATGAATGCACGCGCCCACCAGTGTGATGTCTTCAACGATACCGGCACGCTGCTGTTCACCTTCGGCAGCCAGGGCAGTGGCGACGGGCAGTTCACCGACGATCCCCGGGGCGTCTCGGTCAGCGCCGATGGGTCTCTTGCATTCGTGACCGACTCCGGAGGCAAGCGAGTGGAGGCATTCAATCTCCTCTCCAGTGGCGGCGACTACACGGGCGCAGCGTTCGCGTACACCATTGCGTCCGGCACCGGAGCAGGTCAATTCATTGGCCCGCGCGGATTGACCACCACTTCGGACAACCACCTGCTGGTCACCGATGAGTGGGGCTTCGGTCTCCACGAACTGAGCTTTACATCGACCGGCGCCACCCCGACACGCAACCTCTTCGGGAGCGCGCCGCCGCTCCCCGGCGTCAATGCTCCGCGAGGCGTCGAGGTCGCCGCGAACGGTCAGATCTACATCGTCGATTACTGGAATCAGCGCATCGAATACATGAACCCTGATGGGAGCGGCGCTCAGAGCTTCGGGTTCCGCGGCAACCCGTCGCAGCAGGGAGCTATCAACTTCGCGTGGAGTCTGGCCATCCAGCCCGGAACGGGAGACATCTTCATCGCCAACCGCGAGAGCAATCAGGTTGAAGTCTTCTCGCCAACCGGGACGCCGATACTCATCTTCGGCGCGAATGGGACCGCCAGTGGTCAGTTTCGTCTTCCCCAAGGCATCGCATTCGCGCCTGACGGGACGCTCTACGTCGACGACTCCGGAAATGATCGTGTCGAGCGCTTCACGATGTCCACCAACGACACGAGCGCCACGTGGGACGCCTCGTATGGAAAGAAAGGTATTGGCTCGTCAGCGCCGGCCGGCGGCCTCAACAACCCTACGGGTATTGCAGTCGCTCCAGATGGCACCGTCTGGGTGGCCGATACCCGCAACAACCGCATCCAGAGCCTGTCGCCGTCGGGAGCGTGGACAGCGATATCCACGCCCATCGGACCAGGAACCCCGCTGGCGTTCAAGGCTCCCTGGGGCGTGACCGTGGCCCCCGACGGCAGCATCTGGGTATCCGATACGGGCAATCATCGAATCGTGTCTGTTGACACGGCGGGGAATCTGATCTTCAGCGCGACAGAGGCCGGCATGGGTATCCCGCCGGTTCCCGGTGATTCGGTGATCTACCCATTCGCGCTCGCGTTCTCCGGCAACACCGTCTACATGACCGACATCTGGAACGATCGCGTTGTCGTCATGACGACCTCCTGATTCGGCGCATACCACCTGCTGGTCCGGAACCCGCCGAAGGCCTCTGGCGCCGGCGCTCCCGGCGTTGCACGTGGGGTCATCGAAGCTTTAGGCTGCCTCTGCTTTCGTTCAGGGGTTGCTCAAAGGCAAGAGGAGGTGGCTCAATTGGTTCGCATCAAACGTGTGGGCCTCGCATCGCTGTTGATCGTACCGGTCATGGCACTCACTGTTCCTGCGCAAGCCTCCGCGCCCCGCGCCACCGTGGGGAGTCCGTCAGCATCGGCTGCTCTGCCCAAGGTGACAATCACCGGCAAGCCTGCGGTCTATAAGCCGACGACGCTGACCGCTACTCCGCACTGGAATGGCACCGCAACATGCGTGGCGAAACTCGAATCCTTCACGATCACGAACAGCACGTCGTCGAGCCAGACGGTCACGGACAACGGGACGGTCTTGGGCAGCATCCCCAGTAAGGGCAGCGCCGGTATCTGCATAAATACGAACCAGGCCGGGAAGACCGACACCTTTGGCATCAGCTCCAATACGAAAGCGAAGCTTTCAGTCAAAGTCAAATAGCACAGCAGTCGCGAGAGGCCGGAGGCGCTGCCTGCTAGAGCTATTCGCCCCGCGTCAGGGCTTGAAGACCTCGATGCGGTCGTTGCCGAAGTCGTTGACGTAGATGTCGCCGGCGGCATCCACGACGATGCCCATCGGTTCGACGAACTGGCCATGAGCGCTTCCGGTGGAGCCCCAGCTCCCGAGATAACTTCCATTGCTCGGGTTGAACTCGCTGATCCGGTTGCTGCCGACACTGGTCACGTAGAGGATGCTGCCGTTCGGCGATAGCGCGACGTCGAATGGCAAGACGAGCCTCCCCCCCGGAGCCGTGGCTCCAATGGTCTTGATCAGCCCGCCCGTCGAGCTGAACACGTCAACGACACCCTGGTTGATCGACGCCGCGTAGATGGTCCCGGTGATGGGGTTCGCGGTGACGCCGGTGCAGCCGTTATACGCGGCAGGGTTGTGCTGCACCGTGCCACATGCGACCGGGAACCCAGGCAGCTCGGTGCCGGACTGGGTGAGCACCTGGAGGCGACCGTTGGCGCTGTCTGGGACGTAGACATCGTTGGATGGTCCGCCGACGAAGATGCCACGGGCGTAGAAGAACTTGCCGGGCGAGCACGTGATGCACGTCCCCGTCATCACCTGACCACCGAACTCCGCGTACGAACTGACCGCGCCGGTCGACGGTGTGGCGCAACCGAGCGGCCCATTGGTGTTCCCCGTGGGTGTGTATGCCTTGATATATCCGGAGCGGGTGTCGTTCACCCAGAGGTTGCCGTTGGAGTCGACCGTAACCCCACGCGGGTAGTCCATTGCGCAATACGCGTTCAGGACCGGCTGGCGGCTCCCCCACATCTGGACGAAGGCGCCAGGCGTTGTGCCGCTGAGGCCCTGGAACTCCTGGATCCTCTGGTTGAAGGAGTCGCTCACGTACACCGTGCCGTCAAGCGGCGACACGGCAACCCCGACCGCCTGATTGAGGCCGCCGGCGGGCGGTGGGATGGTCGGATTCGGGATCGACTCGATGAAGCCACCTGGACTGGTCGGATCGGAGAGCGGATTGTAGGCATCGATGCCGAAGCAGGTGTAGTCGCTCACGTAGACGGTGCCGGTCGGCCCGATGGCGGTGTCTCTCGGCCCGTCGAGCTGGCCACTCCCGCCGCAGTCGGTTCCCGGGGTACCGATGGTGCCGACATACGCCCCCGCCGTGGTGAACACCGCGACGTTCTGATTCCCCGCATCGGCGATGTACACGAGGTTGTTGGCCCGGTCAATCTTCAGACCGCGGGTGTTACCGCTGAGCTGTTCCTTGGTGGGGAGACCTGCCTTGGTGCTGAAGTAACGCAGGAAGGTGCCTGAGCTGCTGAACACTTCCACGCAGTGGTTGCTGACGTCGCCGATATACACGTTGCCGGCGCTGTCGGTGTCGACGCCTCGAATGAGCCCGAATTGGCCACCGGCGCAGCTGGTGCCGACGACTCCAAACTGGCTCAGGTAGTTGTCGTTCTTGTCGAACATCAGGACCATGTTCGGACCCGTCGTGCTGTTGGAGTTCACTAGGTAGACAGTTCCGGTGGTCGGGTTGACGGCGATCCACGGCGCGTAATGAACGCCGTCGGGATGCGCATCCACCGTGTTGAGCAAGACGCCGGTGCTGCTGTATCGCAGGTACCCACCGAGGTCATCCACCAGGAAGTCGTCGGTGGTGGGGTCGACCGCGATCCCGTAAGGCTGGTCGCCGCCGAGCGCCACCTTCGAGCTGTACTTGCCATCCGGGGCGCCCGCGGTGGTGAACCGCTGAACCTGGTAGTTGTTGTAGTCCGTGGTGAGAATCGTTCCGGAGACCGGGTCCCACGCCATGCCCCAGGGATAGACGAAGGCGCTGCCCTGCTGGCCGATCTGGAGCGTCCAGGTGGGCGTTTTGAAGCTCTGCGCCGCCTGCACGTTCAGCAGGCTCGTGCCAGAGACGAGGGCAACAACGGCAGTGCCGATCGCCGTCGTCAATGCTCGCCGATGTCTCTTGGTGCCCACCATCCTGTGACTACTCATGACATCCCCTTTCCATGCTCAACCCATCGCGTCGATGCCCTGCACAGGCTCGACCCAAGCCACCAGTGCTGGCCGAATCACCCTCGTCCGTTCCGGCGGATGAAGTCTCTCATCTACGAAGTTGCCACGCTGAAGGCGACCAGTGCGCTCATCGTCGTATTGCCACTCGTATCAAGTGCACGCACCTGCGTCGTGTATTTGGACCCGAATGTCTGACCGACGAACCCGAAGCTGAACGTACACGCGGTGAGGCTGCTGCAGACTGGAGCGGCGTAGTTCCACACCTTGGTCTTCGTCCAGTTTGAATGGCTACCGTCCCACCACAGGTTCGTGGTGGCGTTGTGCACCGCCGCCTCGAGGTCTCCGAGCCCGACGTTGTCGGTGGCAGACCCGGTGATCGTCACCGTGGAGGCCGGAAGCACCTGCTTCGCGGTCGGCGATGTGAGCGACACCGCCGGCGGCGTCGTGTCGCCCGAAGGCAATGGCACCGACTCCGAGAACACCTGGATCCGGCCCTGGTTCGCGGAGGCGACGTAGATGTTGCCTGCGGAGTCATGGCTGATCCCCGTGGGCTGGTTGAACTGGAACGCACCCGCACCGGTGCCTCCCCATTGACCGACGTACTGTCCGCTCAGACTGAAGACCTGCACGTTGTTGCGCTTCGTGTCGGTGACGTAGACGTACCCGTTGATGACGTCGATGCCCCACGGCGACTCGAACTGGCCGTTCCCCGTGCCGTACGAGCCCCACTGCGTCGTGAACGAGCCACTCGAGTTGTATTCACGCACCTGCTGGCGACCCTGGTCGACGATGTACGTGTTCCCCGATGCCGAGTCAACTGCAACGCCGAAGTTGCACCCGTTGATCTGAGTCACGTAGGTGGGAGCCGTGGTAGCGGGATTCGACGGATCCGTCCACACGGTCATCGTGCACGACCAGTAGTCGGCGATATAGACCTTGCCGCCATAGAACGACACGTAATCAGGCGCGGCGAAGCTGCCCGGCGCGGTGGAGTCCTTTCCCGTTCCAATCGACGTCAAATAGTTCCCGTTGCCGTCGTAGATTCGAACGTAGTAGTCGCGCGTGTCCGCGACCCAGACATTGCCGTTGGGGTCCACGCCGATGCCGCGCGGGTAGTCGAGGCCATAGGGAGCGGTGCTGCCACGAAGCCCCCATGCGCCCATGAAGGTCCCGGTGGATGAGAACTCCTGGAACCGGTCGCTCCAGGAATCAGCGACCCACACCGTCCCGTTGACCGGGCTCACGGCAACGCCGCGCGCCTCGGAGAGAAACCCTGGTGCGGGGGGCTCTGCCGGGTTGGGGTAGACCGCCATGAATGCTCCCGTCGGCGAGAATTCCTCGAAGCGAAAGTTGCTGTAGTCGGCTGCCCAGAGGTCGCCGGAACTGTCGACGGCGATCTGCCGTGCCCCATCTCCGAGCTGTCCATTGGCCGTCCCCTGTGACCCGATAGCCTTGACGGGAGTGGGCGGGGTCGTCGCGAGGTTGAACTCCTCGATCCGGTAGCCGGCGGCGTCGGAGACATAGAGCAGGTTGTTCTTCTGATCGACCGCCACGCCGCGGAGGTCGCCGATGAACTGGCCGACCGCATGCCCCTGCGACCCGATGTCCTGGATGCAGGTCGCTCCCCCGTTGGGTGTTGTGCTCGGCTTGAACTCGGCGACGTAGAAGTTCTGTGCGTCGGCGACGTAGACGTTGCCGGCAGCGTCGGTGCCCAGTCCCGTGGCCTCGATGAAATCGCAATTCCCGGTGCCATAGGTGCCCCAGGAATTGATCTGCGGGTCCGAAGACTGCGAGATGTCGTACTCCTGCACCCTGTTGGGGTTGCCCGAGCTCCCCGAGAGATGCCCGTTCACAACGAACAGGTGATTGGAGTTGTCGATGGCGATCCATGCGGTGTACTCGGACTGCGTGTTGATCTCACCGACGTAGGTGCCGGCGGCGGTGAAGTGCGCGATGTAGCCCGCCGACTTCTGTGTGCCGTTCTCGGCGACGTAGATGTCGCCGTTGAGCGGATTCACCGCGATCGACTCGGGCTGACCCTGACGGGTGGACGCCGACTGGTAGAAGGACGCGGTCTGCGTTCCGGCCGGGGTGTAGCTGCGCACGAAGAAGTTCCAGTAGTCGGCGACCTCGACCTGGTTGGTCGTGGCGTCGTACTGGATGCCCCAGGCATAGACGCCGGCGGTTCCAGTGCCACCGATGGACCGCACGTACCCAGGCGGCGTCCACGACGCCGCGGCGGCGCGGCTTGTGGCAGACCCGAGCGCTATCGACGCCAGCATCGAACCCGCGCCGAGCGCCAAGACAGCAGCCCGCGCGGTCGGATGCTTGAAACTCAACCCCATCCCCTCTCTACACTCCTACGCCAGTGTGTAGACGAGTATTCGGTCGTCGTACGTGTCAGCGATGTACAGCTTGCCGGTGGGACTGAACGCGACATTCTCCGGGTTGGTGAGCGCAGCCTGACCATACTCATTGGTCGGCGCATCGCTGCCGTTGATCGTCGCCGCGATGGTGCCGTCCGATTCGTTGACGACGAGCACGCGGTTGCTGTTGCGATCCGCGATTGCAAGGAGTCCGGTGCCATTGGATGCGACGCCGTACGGCAGATTCAGAGCTAGGCCGGTGCTGAATGTTGCTAGCTGCGAGGTCACCTTGCCATTGCTCACAGCGAGCTCGACCACTCGTTTGTTCACGCTGTCAGCCACGAAGAGGTTGTGGGTGACTGGGTCGATGGCCACGCCGGCCGGTGTCGAGAACTGGCCGGTGCCGGAGCCCTTGGTCCCGTAGAAACTGATCGGGTCGGGCTTGTTCGGCGGGGTCGAGCCCGCCACGTTCCACGATTCGACGCGGTTGTTCTTGGTGTCGGCGATCCACGCATAGCCATTGTCGATCGCGATCGAGTACGGATAGTTGTCGTCACCGAGTGGCGTGCCGACAACCCCGAATTGCGCGAGGCCGTTGCACCCTGAGAAGTTGGGCGAGCCGATCGGCTGCAGGATCTGCAGGTCGCTCTGCTTGGTGTCGGCGATCCAGTAATTGCCCGTGCTCGGGTCGACCGCAACGCCGCGCGGCCAGTTGAAGTCACCGGTGCTGGTGAAGCCGCGCTGGCCGCAGTTGTTGAACAGTGTTCCGGCGGATGTGAACACATCCACGCGCTGGTTCACCGAGTCCATCGCCACCACGTCGCCGGATGAGTCGAAGGAGATCCCGCGCACCTGGTTGAACACGGATGTATCGGTGTCTCCAGGCGGGACGATCGGGTTTGGAATGGTCTGGCTGTACGTATACCCGCCGGACGAACGGGTGAACTCCTCGACGCGGTAGCCCCAGAGGTCGGCGCCCCAGACGTTGCCATTGGCGTCCACGGCCACACGACGCAGCTGGGTGAAGGTGCCGGGCTGGCTGTCTGTTCCGGGCGAGCCCATAGTCGCGACGAACGTGCCCGTCGGCGTGAACTCCTGGATACGGTCGTTGTTGGAATCGGCCACATAGATCGCCTCACCTGGCGTCCCGCCATTGATGAAGGGGTCGGTGCCGATGGCAACGCCGTATGGGTTCATGAACTGGCCGGTGGCGGATCCCTTCTTCCCCCAGGAGCGGACGCAGGCTCCGGTCGACGAGAACTCCAGGATGTTGTTGCTCACGTAGTTGGCCACGTACACGTTGCCGGACGCATCTGCGGCGGCGTCGCGCATGCGGTTGAGCGTGCATCCCGAGCTCGATGAGATCGTCTTGACGACCGCGCCGGAGGTGCTGAACACGTTGATCTGGCTGTTGTTGCCATTGGCGGCGTAGACGAGCTGGCTTGCGACCGGCGCGCCTGTCGGGCTCACCGTGACGCCGATCGGCGCTCCGCCGCCCGGTAGCTTGAACGGCTTCACGAGGCACTTGCCGTTGGTACCGTTCAGCTTCAGGATGCGGCCGTTGCCGTTGTCGGCGACGTACACATTGCCCGCGGAATCGACGCCGGCATCACGCGGCTGCTCGAACTGCGGAAACCCGGTGGGGTTGGAGCCGCAGGGCGCCGCGTTGCCCTCTGACCCGACCCGCCACACAAGCGTCCCTGTCGGGCTGTATTCGGCAACCTGATCATTGCCGGTGTCGGCGATGATGACGTTGCCGTTCGGGGCGATCTCCATGCCGGAGGGGTACATGGCCGCATGACCGGGTCCGCCGATCGTCGCCGAGTAGCTGGCGGTGACCGCAGGATTGACCGCCTGAGCCGCGCTTGCGGGGATCGCCGCGGCGACGACCGCCGCAAGGATGGCTGCAGACATCGCGGTGCCCGTGACTGATCCGAATCTGACCCGACGAGCCAATGTCCTTTCCTGGTTCATGCGTCCCCTCGAGCCCTCTCCGGCTCATTTCCCCGCTGGTCCACTCCCCGAAAACGCATCGTACCATCACTGACCTTTCGCAGCAAACGCGTCACGGGAGGGGCGATCCGACGACGACCTTACACCGCCAGTTCGCGGGTCGGCAATGAGCGCCGGAGGCGTCCCACTGATAAGGAAACAGCGATCGAGGTTATCGAGCGCCCTGGGTACGTGAGCGGGTGAGGACCTGCTCGTAGACCTCTTCGGTGGCGGCGGTCGCCGCGTCCCAGTCGTACTCCACAACCACGCGGTCACCCAGTGCCTGCGCACCGAGACGCGCGCCCGGGAGGTCGCCGAGCGTCGCCGCCAGCGCCGCGGCCAGTCCCTGCTCGTCACCGCTCACGAAGAGCCGTCCACCGGGCCCGTCTGCGCAGATCACCTCGCGATTGGGTGGGATATCGCTTGCCACCAACGGGAGGCGGTATGAAGCGGCCTCGAGCAGTGTGAGCGCGAGGCCCTCGAGCCGCGACGGGAGGACGAAGAGCGCCGCGTTCGTGTACAGCTCCTGCAGGAGCTCGCCGTGCACCGGCCCCACGAGCAGCACGCGCGGGTCGCGCGCCGCGAGCAGCTCGAGCTCGTGCACGTACGCGTCGGTGAAGCTTGACCCACCCGCGATCACAAGGCGGGCGGAGGTGTCGACGCTGCGAAAGGCGCGCAGCAGGAGGTCCGGAGCCTTCTCTGGCACCAGCCGGCCGAGGAACAGCACGTAGTCGCCACCCTGGAGCCCGAAACGCTCCCGGATGAGACCGGGCTCGCGCCGGACCGGCGGCGCCACCCCGTTGGCAATGTAGTGGGCGACGCGGCCGTAGCGCTCCAGGTAGAAGGCGGCAAGGTTCCGCGAAACCGTGATGGTGGCGTGGGGGACGTGCGCGCTGATCCACCCGGCACCCTTGAGCGCCGCTCGCGCGCCGACGCCCCACTTGTCGCGGTCGTAGTCGAGCCCATGGATGGTGAGCACCACCCCGCGGCGCGTCAGCGCGCGAGGCAGTGGCGTGAACACCGACGGGCCGATCGCGTGGTAATGAAGGATGTCGGCACGGTTCGCCCCGGGCAGCATCGCGACGCCCGTCGAGAGCCCACTGTGCACCAGCGCCTCGAGGTGCTTGGTGGGTGCGGTGGGGATGTAGCGCACGCGCATTCCTCGATATTCGCGAGCGCGACTCTTCGTGTAGTTCCCCCGCGTGTAGACGGTGACCTCGTGCCCGCGGCTCACCAGTCGCGAGCCGATCTCCTCGACGTGATGCTCGATCCCGCCGATGGTCGCAGGGACCCCCCGTTGACCGATGAACGCGATGCGCGCCGGCCTCATGCCGCTCGGGGATGCATGGTCCGCATTGCCACCGTGTACATCTGTCCGATGCGCTCGAGATGGCGCTGCGGAGCGAAGTCGTCGACGATGGTCGTCCGGGCTCGGGTCCGCATCGCAAACGCGTGATCGGGATCGTCAACGAACGGGCGGAGCGCATCCGCGAGAGCGGCGGGATCGTTGGGGGGAACGAGGTCTCCGGTGGCGCCGGGCTCGATGAGCTCCGGCATGCCGCCGAGGTCACTGCCCACAACGGGGGCCCCGCGGGCCATGGCTTCGAGCACGACCATGGGCTGGTTCTCGTACCAGCGCGACGGCACCGCGACGACCGCAGCGGCGAGCATCAGGCGCTGCACCTCCGCTTTGTCGACAAGACCGTGGAAGCGAATGCGGCCCGGGGCGACCTCTTCGGCAAGCCGGCGCAAGGCGCCCTCCTCGGGTCCGGTCCCCGCGATGTCGAGCGTGGTGCCGCGCAATATGCCAATGGCGCGTATGGCGACGTCGATCCCCTTCTCCGCCGACAGCCGCCCGGCGACGAGAACCCCATTTCCCGGTCGCGTCTTGACCGGGATCTCCTGGGTCTCGATGAAATGAGGCACGTGGACCATCCGATGCGGATAGACGCCGGCTGCCCGCATCCGGCCTTCGAGGAAACGGCTCGGGCAGATGAAGACGCGCACAGGCGCATACGCGCGAGTGATGGTGTGGACGAACAGCTCACCCGCCATCACCGCGCTGGAGGCGAGTGATCCGTCCTTGCAGCGGCGCAGGATCGCGTGCTGAAAGTGGCCGCCGAGACAGGCCTGGCAGAGGTTGCCGTGATCGAGGAACTGGTACGTCGGGCACGCCAGCTTGTAGTCGTGGAGCGTCATCACTGACGGAACGCGCCGCCGCGCGATGGGGCGCAGCACCGATGGGGACAGCTGATGGTAGATGTTGTGAAGGTGCACGACGTCGGGGCGGAAGTCCGCGAGCACCGCATCCATGCCCCGGCTGGCCGACGTCGAGTAGAGCATTCGCGCCGCCCCGCGGACGCGTCCAGTCATGGTCGGTGGAGGCGGCTCGAGCTCGATGTGCTCGGGAAAGTGCGCGGCGTATTCGAGGTGCGTGTTCAGCGGATGCGCCATGCCGAAGAACGCCACCGTGTGACCGGCTGCGACCTGCAGCTCCGCGAGGGCTTCCATGTATGCCTCGGCGCCGCCCCGGCGATAGAGGAACTTATTGACGTGGAGGATCCGCATCGTCGTTCAAGTGTGCCCGCAGCAGGGCGTCCCGCGCGCGCTGTTTCGGAACCGTGGCCGGGTGGTCGCGGTTCCCGCCTGGGCTCTGCCGCCGAACGCCTATTGCGGAACCTGCCACTCGCTGACGCGAGCGTTGTTCTCCTCGACCACGTAGAGGTCACCGTTGGGTCCGATGGCGAGACCCTGCGGCGTGCGCATGGTGCCGACGAGACCGAAGGCGTTGTAGCTGCTGAATGCCGCCTGGAATGTGGGCGGATGGGTGCTGCCGTTCTTCAGGTAGTAGACGACGTTGTTCGTCGATGGGCACGCGACGTAGAGGTAATTCGGAGTCGCCGCGAGGCCATACGGGTTACAGGCCATGCTGCCGCCGCTCGACGCCGTGAAGTCCGACTGCGAAAGGAGCGCGCCGGGTGTCGATGGATCCTTGAAGGATGCGAAGTGGTACACGTGGCTTGCGGTCCCGGTGTCGACCCACACCGTCCCGTCGGTGTCAACCGTGATGCCGCGCGTGAAGCCGACGATGCTGCCCGCACCCATGGTGTTGGTGGGACTCACGCCGTTTGTTGCCGGTGTTCCGTCGGGGTTGAGCACCACGATGTCCTTGCCGTTGCTGTTGGCGATGTAGATCAGCCCGTAGCCGGGCGACGTCGGGTCGGTGTCGCAGGCCACGCCGTACGGATCGGCCAGCCCGGTGATGCTGTCCCACACCACGCTCGGCGGGTTGCCGACTCGGTTCGGGTTCCACGCAACGATCATGTTCGAGTCGGTATTCGCCGCGATCAGCGCGCCGGTACCGTTGCCGGTCACCGTCAGGGGATCCCAGCACAGCAGGCGTGGATAGTTCATCTGACCGGGACCGTCACCGCGCATGCCCCACGCCCCGGGGGTGACCGTGCCGCTGTTGAGCGTCGTGTTCAACGTCCATCCGTTCGAGGTCGGCGAGAACTCCTGGATCCGCTCGTTGTACATGTCGGTGACGTACATGTTGCCGCCGCTGTCGAACGCAACCCCGCGCGGGCCGTTGAAGCCACCTCCCGCCGGGACCGACGGCGGGCTCGTCCCACCGTTGTCACCCGGCCAGTATGCGGGCACGTTGTTGATCCAGTTGCCGTTCTCGTCGAAGACCTGGGTTCGGAAGTCACCGAGGTCTCCGGCCCAGACATCGTGGTTGCCGTCGATCGCGAGACCGCGCGCGCCGTCCTCGAACTGCCCGTTCGCGCCGAGCACCCCGGGCGTTCCGCAATCGCTGCCGCTGACAAGGTTGGCGTTGTTGAAGTTGGTGAGGAAGGCGACGTTCGCGTAACTGTTGGTCGGATCGGCGTTGAACTCCTGCACGAGGCAGTTCTGCCCGTTGGTCACGAACATCAACGGCACCGCGGTTGGCGTGAGCGTCGTGGCGGGAGCTGTGATGTCGATCGCCAGCCCGCGCATGTCAAAGGTCGTCTGGTTCACGCCTCCGGGTGGCGTGACCTCTTTGATGGGTTTGCTGCAGGCCGAGCCGCTGGGCCATGGGTTCGCCAGGCAGCTTGGGCTGTAGATGTCGACGCGATGATGGCCCTGATCGGCAATCCAGATGTTGCCGAGGCCGTCGAACGCGAGTCCCCTCGGCTGGATGAAGGTGTTCGGGCTCGGCGGCGAGACGATTGCGGCCGCGTTGGTTGACGGATTGAGGACGATGATGCTCTTGCCGAACTGGTTCGAGATGTAGACGAGGCCGCTGGTCGGGTTGACGACACACTGCGACGGATAGTCGAACGCCACCGAGTGAGCCGCGTTGGTCGTGCCCCAGCTCGTGACCCAGTTGCCGTTCGGGTCGTACTGGATCACGTTGTAAAGGCTGCCCTCGGTCATGTACACGTCGCCACGGAAGGGTCCGCTGCTGTTGTCGACGCAGATGCCGAAGGGCGCCTGGTTGGTGTTGGTACCGAACCCGACCGTGCTCTTCGTGAACACGAAGGGCGTCGCCGGGGTCCCGTTGGCGTTGTAATGGACGATGCGGTTGTTCCAGTAGTCGCCGACGAGGATCGAGCCGTCAAGCTCGGTGGCGTCACCCCAGCCGTAGAGGGCGGCATTGGCGCCGGCGATCGCGAAGATCGCCGTGGACGTCTTCTTGGTGGCGGCGATGGAAAGCGTCGCTTGCGTGGAGCTCGTGACGCCGGCGATGGTCGCACCGGCCGGAATGCCCTGGGCCAGAATCCCGAAGCCGACGTCGCTCGTCGTGAAGTTGGCGTCGGCTGCGCTGATCGCCGTGCTTCCCTTGACCAGGACGCCGTCCGCACTGGTGACGCGCCCTCCGGCGAACTTCCCGGTCGTCGTCGGAGTGGTGACCGTGGCGTGACCCTGCACCACGCTGGCGCAGACGGCCACGGCGCCGGCGAGCAGCGCCATGGCGGCCCTGCGCTTTCGGGGCACGCGCCATCTGGGGGTCACAGCGAACGTCCCTGGACTCTCGATCTCGTGGTCCCTCTCCTGCTGACCGGGGGCTTGAAGCTGCCTAGCCTTCAAATCGCCCTGGCCCTCTGATCATACGAGGCTGGTGTCTACAGGCGCAAACAGCCAACCCCTGTGGGCAGACGGGGCACTCACCCTCCCACGCGGACCGGCTCGGGTTCCTCGACGGGCGGCGGCAGCCCGCGCAACTTCGCGTTCTCGCGGTACCGCGTGACCGCATAAGCGGCCGCGGCAAAGGCAACGTAGTACCAGAGGACGATCACCTCGGTGATCACGTTCGAGACCAGGCTGATGACGAGGAACGCGAGCACGCAGGCGGCAAAGCCCACCGCGATAGATCGTTCATACGACCAGGGTCGTAGCTTCGTGAACCGCATCGAGTGGCGTGCAACCAGGACCATGCTCAGCAGCAGCGCCAAGTACGCGATCGTCCCGATGATGCCGGTCTCGACGTACGCTCGAAGGAAGTCGTTGTGCGGCTCCTTCTGCTGGCTGGTCTCGTAGGAGCTCATGTTCAGGCCGATGCCGGTGATCGGATCCTTGGCCGCGAGCGGGAGCACGTCGCCCCAGAAGCTGAAGCGCCATGACAGCGAGTTCGATGAGTAGCCCGCTGCGCTGGTGGAGCTGCCCAGGTCCGCGAAACGCCCGGCGATTGACGGGAGCGCGACCAGCGACACCATGATGGCCCCGACCATGAGCCCGAGCATGAGCCGGCGGCGCCCCATGATCGCGACGGCGAACAGCCCGATGACGGTGGCGATCCAGGCGCTGCGCGTGAAGGTGTAGTAGAGGCATACCAGCGAGAAGAAGAGCAGGAAGGCCATGCCGATCTTCTTCTTCTGAGTCAGGTGTGGAAACAGCGCCGCACCCATGACGATGAGCATGGTCAGGTAGATCGCAAAGGGATTCGGCTGCGAGAAGGTGCCTTCGAATCTCGAGTACCCGCCGCTGGTGAACTGCGAGTGGTGGGTGAGCACCTCGAACATCGTGTAGCCGACCGGAAGCAGTGCCGACACATAGATCGCTGCGATCAGCTTCTTGATCATCTCGCGGTCGACGAGCATCACCTCGAGGACGGTGAGCATCACCACGACCGCGGTGACGCGGATCGCCTCCAGCAGGCTGATCGTGGGGCTCGCCGAGTCGATGATGCTGAGGAAACCGGCGCCCGCAAAGAGAATCAGGCAGACGCGGTGGATCGACGCCGGCGGCGATTTGCGCCCTTCTCGCATTCGTGTGAGCAGCCAGAAGAACGCGATCAGGATGAAGAGGACCGCCAGCGCACCGGCGGGGTCGAGACCTGAAGCGGTCGGGTTGCCGACCCCGGCGGCCCCGGTGTTGCCGGCCTGCGGTTTGGTGATGTCGAGCGTGGACCGGATCGCAATCGTGGTGAACACGAAGTTCTCGAAATTGACCAGCCCGAGCGCGAGCATGCCGACGCCGGCGAGCACGCTGATCGGGACGATGAGGAGCAGCTTGTTGCCGCCCAGGTACACCTCGATCGCGCTCTCGACGGCGACAGCCAGGATGACCAGCGAGATGATCGCGAAGAAGGTCTTCGTTCGCCGCGTCAGCGGCGTGACCACCTTGGGCCGCCGGAAAATGGCCGTCGACATCAATGCATTCCCCTGTTCGCCGGAGCGCCCGAACCGTCAGTGGTGCGCGTAGCCCCCTTCCGATCCACGATTCCGGCCCGCCCGCTACCTGGATGGAAACCCTGTTGGCACTCAGTGTAAGGGCAGTGAGCTGTCATGGCAAGTTTGCAGCGATTGGAGTGTTCTCTTCGAGCGCCTGTGTCCCTTTGCCCGGTCCGTCACCGAGCTCCGTTTCCGGCCCCGGGCTGCCCGCCTGATCGTCGACGACGATTGTGGCCGATCCGTCGCCTCCCCCGAGCGGTGGGCGGCGGCGAAGTAGCGTGCGCCAGTTCCGGATCTCACCGCCGGCAAGGAGATACATCGCGGCCAGCAGGACCGCCAGCCCGACGACTCCGGCGATCGGCGTGCGGATGAGCAGCTGGACGCGATCGCTGTTGCGCGCCTCCTCACCGAGGTTCAGGACCAGGGATGCGCCGATCATGGCGGTGGCACTGAGGGCCGACGCGATCACGAGCCTGATCGCGAAAGGCAGGACGCCGCGCAGTGGATTGCCGTCGGTATGCGTGAGTCGATACCAGGCGTGTCCGGCGTTGACGTACTGGGCTAGCGAGTACGCGAGGGCAACGCCGATGATCGCGTTGCGGTTATGCAGGCCGAATGGCAGCACCAGCAGCGGCAGCAGCACGAGGTTGGCCACGAGTCCATACAGGGCATTCCGCAGCGGGGTTCTCGTATCGAGCCGCGCGTAAAAGGGCGCGAGAAGCGCACGCTGCATGGCCTGACCGATAAGGCTGATCGAGTACACGATCAGCACGGTGCCCAGCAGCTCGGCTTGCGGCAGCACGAACTGGCCACGATGGAAGACTGCGACCGCCGCAGGCTTGCCGAGCACCGCCATGAACGCGGTGAGAGGGAGGCTGATTGCGAGCATGATTCGTACGCCGAGGCCCGTGACGCGTCGCACCTCCGCATGTCCACCGAGGTTGTGCGCATCGGTGAGCCGCGGGACCAGGGCGACGATGACGGAGCGGAAGAACACCGTTCCGCCGACTGCCGAGTTGATCAGAAACCCATAGTTGAGAACGCTGATCGATCCTATGGGAAGGAACGACACCACAAGCTGCTCGCCGAGCCGGGCAACAGGGTTCAGCCCTGCGGCGCCAAGTGGCCTGATGCAGAGCTTCCCAACAGAGCGCAACTGTTCGTCACCGAGATCCAGTTCCGGCCGGAGCCGCAATCCATTTCTGACCGCCATCGCACACATGAACACCAATTGCGCAGCAGCGCCGGAGACGAACGCGATCGCGACCAGGAAGATGGCCTTCCAGCCGAGGATCGGAAGGACGATGATCATGGCCGCTGCGAGACCGTTGAGCACCACAGTCATCAGCGCAGGGGCGACGAACGCGTAGCGCGCGTTGAGGTACGCACGCATGACCTCGGCGACGGCCACCAGCGGGATCATCGCGAACATGACCGGCACCATCGATGCAGCGGTGCTGACCTCGCCGACCGGGAGGCCCGGCGCCGTGATGTGCACGAAAGGACCAGCGACGAGCCATGTGAGCAACACAAGGGCGGCTCCGACGATGACAACGACCGCGATCACCATCGAGATGAGGCGATCGGTGGAACGCTCGCCGCGCTGCGTCATCGAGGTCCGGAATGCCGGCACGAGCGCCTGGTTTGCCGCCGCCGTGATCACCGCGACAAGACCGATCGGAATCCGGGCGGCGACGAAGAATTCGTCGGTCTTCGCCCCCGCGCCGAATCGCCAGGCGATGGCGATGTCGAGGATCAGGCCGGCGATGACCCCGGCCATCGCCGCGACCCCGGTCAGTCCCGACTGGCGAAAGATCGCGCGATCCGAGTGCCGCCCCGTCCGCCGGATGCCGTCCTCAGCGCTCACGCCGCGCCTCTAGGCTGCGGCGCCATCGCGCTGGCCGCGCAAGGCTTCATCGAGCCGGTCCTGGAGGTGATCGCAGAGCGCGCGAACCCGGGGATCGATGTCGAGTTGCAGCCGGCTGACGGCGCCGCGGGGTGAGATGTGCTCGATCAACGCCGGTCGGTAGGTGAGTCCCAGGAATGTGCAGATCGCCTGCATCGCCTCGACCGGCGTCGCGAGCATGTCCCGGTAGGAGGCGAGCAGGACATCGTCACGGCGATCGAGCCCGGTCTCGAAGTAGAGGCCGTTGCGAATCCACCAGAACAGTGCGGCTGCGGTCTCCGCCGTCATGGTTTCGTAGTCGTAGCTGGCGATCTCGGCCAGCGTGGCTGCGGACAGGCGCTGCGCCTGCCACATGCCGGCGCCCTTGCCTGCCGCGATGTCGCGAAGAGTCAGCAGGTTGTTCCGGCCGAACTTCGAGACCGCCGAGCGCACGCGTCCATCGACGTCGCGGTACGCCCAGATGGCGCGCCCGGGTGATGGTGTGCCAAGCGAGTCCAAGAGGTGATCGACGCGGTGCGAGTCACAGAGCGGCTTGAAGAGCACGTACTCGTGACGGCTCGCGAGCACGACACGGCGGATCACGTCGTCATCCCTCAGCAGGAAATGGTCGAAGACCGCTCGATCATTCTCGTTGTGCACCTCGAACTCCGGTGCGATGTCGAGGCCCCGCGCGAGCATGTTCGTCCCGGACCGCTGCAGCCCCACCAGGTAGACCGGTGTGGCAAGTCCCGGCGCACGAGGATGGGACCTGCGCCACCCCCACTTTGCGGCGGCCACGCGCACGCGGGTCACGGGATTGAGTTCATCCTCCTCGACCAGACGCGAGAAGCCCTCGGTGCGTCCCCAGCGAAGGTGGCGGCGTACTCTGCGGGCCAGGCGTGACGCGGGCCCTTCGCCCACTGGCGCTCTGTCGAAGATGGTTTCGTCGGGGCTGGCGTGCACCACCGCGGGGCGAAGAGGATAGCCGTAGCGAAGCAGCAGCGGTGAAGCGAGCGTGCTCACCAGCCGCCGGTTCCGCGGCTTCATCGCGTGGCGCCAGCGGTCATCGCTGCGCAGGGTGATCACGCCGTGGCGGAGGCGATCAGGATTGCCCGCGACGCTGTGATTCGGCGTTGTGCGTGCTTCGTGGCCGTTGATGAACGGGAGCTCAGCGTCCTCCATGCCGACCATGCCGAGGATCGTCCGAATGCTTCCCGGCGGATCGCTGACGAAATCCTCGTACCGGAGGCGGAGATAGCGATCCGGACTGCCCTTGAAGAGGACGCCTCCTGCGAAGTTCCAGACGTCCCAGAGCACGGCGCTTTTGGCAGGGCCAATCTGCTCCATGTGCGACCGAGTGGCGCCGTCGGCGAGCGTCTTCCGGCTGGACCACGAGTACGCCGCGCCGCGCGGATCTCTGATGAGGTGAACGACTCGGAGGTCAATTCCCGGTGTCGCCGCAAGCACGTTCGCATACGCCGGGAGCTTCGAAGAGTCGACGATCACGCGGCAGCCGGTGACGCCGGCAATCGCTGCATAAAGATCGCCGAGCGCGTCTCTCGCCGGGGCGAGCGCGTGGGACTCCGCGGGATCCAGGCGCGGGACAACGGAACCGGCAAGGACTCCGGGGAGGTTGCGGATCCTCCCAGTGCGCTGCAGCATCGAGACGATAGCGTCGACTCGCTCGGCGTCGTCGAGCTGACCGGCCGTGGCCAGAACACGGCTCCAGACGGGACACTCGCGCACCGGCAGCCCGCAGCCGCAGAGGCGGCCCTCCTTGAGGCCGCGCTGCCAGAGGTAGCGAACTTCGCCCGCCGCAAACACGCCGTCGACTTCGCCGAGGATGTTCGCGAGTACCGTGCTGCCGCTTCTGCCGGTGCCTGCGATGTAGAGGACGACCGTGGACATGTGTCTCCGGGATTCAGCGCGCGTGCCGCCGCCATGCGGCAGGCATCACGTTGCTATCGGCGGCGAAGGGTCCCGCCGCCGCTGCGCTGCGTCTGGGAGTCAGCGTCCGGCACATCGGTCTGCGCATTTCCGTTGGCGTGTCCGTTGCCATTGCCATTGCCGTCAGTGGATGGCGCAGGTGTGGCGCGCCAGGGATCGCGCGCCTCCGCGCTCGACGCCGCGGCGGCGGCCATCGCCGGCGACGCGGGCGGACCGGCCGCCCGGGTCTGAGCGGCGGGCGATGCCCACGCGAATGCACCCTGCTGGCCGCCTCCAGGCGCATCCTTGCGCTTGCCGGACCGCATCAGCTCGAGGATCAGGATCAGGCCGAGCATCATGAGCAGCGCGAGCGCAAACCCGATGGCGGCGAACTTGATCACGTTGCCGAGCTTCGAAAGCCGTCCGACGTCTCTCGTGGTGACGGTGCCGGGCGCGGAGTCGGTGGCGATGAGCGACTCCGCAGCAACCAGGTCCGAATGCGCCTTGTCGTTCGCCGCTATCGCGGCCGCTTGCGCCGCTGCGAGCGGCTGGTACTGCTGCAATGCAGACCCAAGTTGAGCGAGCGCGTTGGTGGTCGAATTGATGAGCGCGTTCAGTGCTTGCTGACGCACCTTGTCGTTGTTGATGATCGCCGTCTGCAGCTGCCCCTGTTCATTGCTCAGCAGCGATTGCTTGTTGTTGTACGCAACCTGCGGCGAAGCATTCCCGAACTGCGAGTCGAAGCCGGCGATCGCGCTGTTGGCGTTGGCCAGCAACGTCTGAGAGTTCGTAATCTCGTTCTGGGCAAGGACCAGTTGCGGTGCCGCGATTGCGTTCAGCGTGTCGACGGCTGCCTCGCGAACGGCACCAACGAGGTTCTGGTCTTTCTTACCGATGAGCACGACGTTGATCAGATTGCTCGACGCGGTGGTCGTGCTCGAGCTCAGTCCGGTGAGAAGCTCGCTCTGAGGGATGTTGAACTTCTGCGAGACAACCGGAATGACCTGCTGGGAGATCAGCACGTCCTTGAAGGTACTCGCGTACTGCGATGCGGCGCTCTGGGAAATGCCGTTGGCAGTGATTGCAGGAACAACCACAGTCGCATTCGCCTGGTAGGTGGACGGCTGCAATTCGATGAAGCCACCGACGAGCAGTCCGGCAACCACCGGGACCGCAATGACCAACCACAGAATCCGGCGGATTGCCCGCAGGTAGTCGCGAATCTCCATGTGCTTCTCTCCCCTTCTCAGATATCGATGCGTCGTCCGCGCACCCCGACAGCAAGCATACCTGCACCCGCGATCAGAAGCGCTGCACCGATCGTCAGCCAGCCACTTCCTGCTCCGGTTCCAGGTGTGTCAGCCGTGAGGCCCTGCACACCGCCCGTGGGCGTGGGAGTGGCGGTGGCACCGCCGACTCCACCAGTGGGTGTTGCGGTCGGTGTTGGTGTCGCAGTGGGTGTTGGTGTCGGCGTCGCGGTGGCTGTAGGCGTCGCGGTCGGCGTTGGTGTTGGCGTCAACGTCGGCGTGGGTGTCGGCTGACCCTGGCATCCCAGCACCCGGATGAACCCGGACGCGAGCGTTGCCCGATTCCGGCCATTGTCGCCACTGCTCTTGAACGGCGCCCAGACGTCGAGCTGGTAGTAGCCGCACGCATCGAACGCGTAGGTGAGCGACAGCGTGTCGGTCGCCTTGGAAGCCCAGATCTGAGCGAAGGCCTGGCTGCCGGGCATCAGGACCTGTGTGGTACCCGCGGGCCCACTGAAGGTGATACCCGTCTGGCCCGGCTGGCCGTCCGAAACGTTGACACCGTTGTACGTGACGATGTGGTGCGCAGAGAAGTTCAGCGCGATCGTCTGCGTGTGATTCGTCAAGTTGGTCGCCACGACGTTGAAGTCGACCGTCACCGGACCATGCGAGATGTCATAGGCATTCGGACTGCTCATGAAGCCGGTGGGCTGAGCAGCATTGATGATCCCCTCGAAGCTGGGGTTCCCGCGGGCGACGGCGCCCTGAGAGGTCAGGACGGCAATGCCCAGGACGGCGGTGCCGGCAAGGGCCGACAATCCTCCTGCGCGCTTGAGTGGAAACCCGGCTGTTCTCTTCATGTGCGCCGCCCTACGTGTGCTCTCGTCGTTCCCATTGTCGGCCATCAGAACTATGCGTGCTGTGACAGAAGCGTTTGGATCGCGTTCACGTCGCCGGCTGCCGTGTTCAGAGGTCCGAGCGGCGACCTGAGCTGGGTGAGCTGAGCCCGCACGTTGAGGATCGTTGACTTGTTGCCCGGGTACCCCGCCGGGGTGAGCGCCAGGATTGCCTGGACATCCGCGGTGGCGGTGGATCTGACAGTCGCGATCTGAGCTGCAAGATCGTTGAGGCGCTGAGTCTCCTCCGGGATGTTGGCCCCCTCGTGATGACCGATCTTCCGGGCGAGGGTCTGGTACTGCGCCTCCAGAAGGCTCACCGCCTTGAGCTCGTCGCCACCGGCGATGGCGAGGTGGACCATGGGGTCGACGAGGCCGAAGGCGCGCGTCGATGGGCCGATTGAGAGGATCACGGAACGCAACACGTCGACGAGCGTGGCCGAATCGATGCTGTTTGCCTGTGACTGAAGCTGACCATCAACGCGTGCGAGCATCGCAAGGATTGAACTGGAGAGCGATGATCCGTTGACCTCCACCCCACTCAGGTAGGCGTTGCCCTTGACGTCCGCGGTGAGCGCGCTCATCAAGCGTTCGCGCTTCGCGATCTGGTTCGCTCCCGTCGTCACCAGGCTGCCGAACGTCTCGGCCTGAATCAGAGACGACTGGCTGTTGAGTGCGTTGAGTTCGATAAGGACGTCGGGGGGCTCGTTGTCACTCTGCGTTGAGTTGATGGCACTGAGCTCGTTCGCCACGGCCTGTTCGAGGCCCGCCAGGAAGTCTGCCGACGCCGGGGGCGCAGTCTTCGCTGCCGACGGCGGCACGCCAATGACCGCAGGACCCGGAACCTGTGCCGCGCAACCGGCAAGCAAGGCGCCGGCAGCGACGGCGCTGCCGACCAGTACCGAGAATCGCGAAAGTGACCGGTCCATGACTCCCCCGTGAATGCCCATTCTGACTCCCTGTTGGACCGCGCAGCACGATGCTTAGGGAACTCCGCCAGGCCCCTCCGAGGCAGACAGTCCGCTAGCAATCATGACTGACAGCCCCAGGAAAGTCAAAACCGTGGATCGCGTCAAACTCCGCAAGCGGGTAGGGGGCACGGCGAGTTTTCGAAACCTGTACCATCAGGTCAAGCGCGTCAGGGGCGTCATTTGACTACGGGTCGAACGCGTCGTTACAATCAGCCGAGGGAACGGAATCGGGGTGCGGGGCACCGGGGGGTTGCCGTCCCACGGCATGGCTATTGAAGGGGAGAGCAGTCGTGGAGCTTGCGGACGATCGTGTGCCTTCAGGCCTTACCCAGGAGGGGGTCTGGAGCGAAGTCGAAGTGGGGGCGGTCGAGCTCGTAGGG